>JAJAYN010000246.1 GCA_026786225.1 Burkholderiales bacterium
GTGCGGTACTCATATTGATTGGCTGGTTTGTTGCCCGTGATCCAGCGCCCAAGCCTGATAAGAAAGGCGCGAATTATCTCATTTGACGTCGCGCGCCGCCTTAATTTGTACTGCACTGCATCACAATTTCACAAAAAAGCCTTGAGAATCATGGGTCATTCACGTACAATTCTGTTTGTGCGGTGCAAGATGTAAAAAGCTTTAGCGTTGCATCGCAAATGTTCATCGTCCCTGACCTCCTCGGAAGAAAGCTTCAAATCTTCCTGTAGCGTTCCTACTGTAAACCCTCGGTTTTTGTTCAGCCTCCGGTTTTTCTTCAAGGATTGCGATTCGGTTAGTGCCGGTGTTTTGGCCTGCCGACTTCTGCGTCCCAATCGTTCATTCGATCGCGTAGTGTGTTCTGCTGTTTCCGATGACGGACGGCGTGCCTCTTTTCGTAATCATTGCAATTGCAATAGATGCGCGTCCACCGGAATGGCCGCGCGGGAAAACTAAAAAAATGAAATTTGAATCCTTAGGACTGGCTGCCCCGATCAACGCGGCAATCGCCGCTGCCGGTTACACTGACCCAACCGCTGTGCAAGCGCAGGCGATTCCTGAAGCACTGGCTGGACGCGATCTGATGGTCTCCTCGCAAACGGGCAGCGGCAAAACCGCAGCCTTTATGCTGCCGGCGTTGCAGTTGTTGACCGAAGCACATCCTGTTGTTGGTCGTGGCCCGCGCGTGCTGGTCCTCACGCCGACGCGTGAACTCTCGATGCAGGTCACCAAGGCGGCCGAGACCTATGGCCGCAACATGAAAAAAGTAAAGACCATTTCCATCGTCGGCGGCATGCCGTACCCGGTGCAAAATCGTCTGTTGAAAAGCGGCGTCGACATCCTCGTCGCCACACCTGGGCGTCTGCTCGATCAAATGCAATCGGGACGCGTCGATTTGTCGCGCCTGCAATTGCTCGTGCTCGACGAAGCCGATCGCATGCTCGATATGGGCTTCAAGGATGATCTGGAAGCCATCGTGTCCAAATGCCCGGCGACCCGTCAAACCCTGTTGTTCTCGGCAACGCTTGAGCAAAATATTGTCCGCTTGGCAACGTCGATGCTGAAAGACCCGGTGCGTATTGCTGTCGATAGCCAGCAAGCGCGTCATGAAAACATCGAACAGCGTTTGCATTTTGCCGATGATATGGGCCACAAGAATCGCCTGCTCGATCACCTGTTGCGCGACGCCGAGATGAATCAGGCCATCGTGTTTACCGCCACCAAGCGTGCAGCCGATGATTTGGCCAGCAGCTTGAACGAACAAGGTTTCTCAGTCGCGGCACTTCACGGAGACATGAAGCAAGGTGCCCGTACTCGTGCCCTGCAAGCGCTTCGCAAAGGCGGCTTGCGCGTGCTGGTCGCAACTGACGTAGCCGCGCGCGGTATCGACGTGCAGGGCATTTCACACGTCATCAATTACGATTTGCCGCGTGCCGCAGAAGATTATGTGCACCGCATCGGTCGGACCGGTCGTGCCGGCAAGAACGGTATCGCCATCAGCCTGGCCAATGTGCGCGAACACTTTCAGGTGAAACTGATCGAGCGTTTCACGTCGCAGGCAATCCCGGTGAGTGTGATTGAAGGTCTGGAGCCTAAGGCGCGCGTGTTCTCCAAGCCGTCGCATCCGGGCTCACGCCCTGGTGGACGTCCACCCGGACGCAGCAACGACGCCAAGCGTCCAGGCGGTTTCAGTGGTTTTGGCAAGAGTGGCTCCGGTAAGCCGCCTGGCAAGTCATTTGCCAAGCCAGCTGGCAAAGCAACCTGGCAAGGCAAGTAATCAAGGCGACATGAATATGAAAAGCCCGCATCAAGCGGGCTTTTTTTTGTCCCCTCGCGTTCCGCTAGCGCGCTGCGCTGGTAACCCAGTCCGCGATTGCGGTGATCAGGATGTCCGCTTCGCCCAATGCAGGCAATACGCGAAATGTGATCCCCGTCCGCCTCTGCGTTTCTTCGATCAGCTTGGGCAGGTCATTGCGCATATGCCCGCCGATGGCAAGAAAGATCGGCGCAACCGTAATTTGCTCGATGCCTTGTTCTTGCAGCTTCGTCACCGCACTATCGAACGAAGGCTCCATGCGTTCAAGAAACGCCAGCTCGACGATCCTGCCAGGTTCGCGAGCTTGAACTGCAGCCTTGAGCTTGATGAAGGGCGCTGCCCAGCCGGGGTCGGAAGAGCCATGGGCGAACAACAGAAGCGCGGAATTCAAGTTGGATGTCGTCATACGCCGATGATAGCAAGCCCATTGCGCGGGACCGCAGCAGCGAAACCATCCGTGTGGCCTTTCGCTCAGGTGTTCCGCTTATATACTACGAAGAACAGCGCGTCAATGTAGATGCGCAAATGGACAAAGGCGTCCAGACAGGAGTGATTGTCATCGTGCGCGAACAAGTCGCCACGCACAGCAAGCACTACCGGGTGCACTGACGAATCTAAGTCGCGCAAAAAAAAGTTAAACTCCAGCATTGGCGAGCATCGCAGGTCAAAAACGCCTGTAAACCCTCGCCAATGCTGGAGTTTTATCATTTGCAGCAGCTCAAGACCGACCTTTGAGGGCAGCGGTTAAAATGATTGCATACCACCTCGCAGTGAAAAGCATGTCACCAAACATCGTATTCACCTGTCTCGCCGGGCAGGAAACATGAATCTCTATCGGCTATTGCAGGAGCGCGTCGCCGCCGGTAATCCCGTGCGTGTGGGCCTGATCGGTGCGGGCAAATTTGGCTCGATGTATCTTTCGCAGATTCCGCGAACGCCTGGCATTCATCTGCTTGGTATCGCCGATCTCAACCCGGAGCGCGCCGAGCAATCGCTGCGCCGCGTGGGCTGGACGGAGGCGCAATTCTCGGCTGACAGTTTCAAGCAGGCTTTTGCCAGCGGCACAACCTATATCACCGATGATGCGATGGCGCTGATCAAGAATCGCCATATCGAAGTCATCATCGACGCGACCGGAAGCCCTGCAGCCGGGATCGCGCATGTGCTGGCTTGCTGCGCGCACAAGAAGCACATCGTGATGGTCAACGTCGAGGCCGATGCACTCGCCGGGCCGCTGCTGGCCGAGCGGGCCGCCGCAGCCGGCATCGTCTACTCACTAGCCTATGGCGATCAGCCAGCGCTGATCTGCGAAATGGTCGACTGGGCACGCGCAGCGGGATTTGAAGTGGTCGCTGCCGGAAAGGGCACCAAATATTTGCCTGCATACCACGCCTCCACGCCGGAAACCGTGTGGGGCCACTATGGGTTCACGCAGGAGACTGTCGAAGGCGGTGACTTCAATGCGCAGATGTTCAACTCTTTTCTCGACGGCACCAAGAGCGCCATTGAAATGGCCGCGGTGTGCAATGCGACCGGTCTGACGCCCGCACCACGCGGACTGGAGTTCCCACCCTGTGGCGTCGATGATCTGGCGCGGGTGCTGAAGCCGAAAGTTGACGGTGGCCAATTACATCATCGTGGCCAGGTAGAAGTGATCTCCTCGGTCGAGCGCGATGGTCGGCCTGTTTTTCGTGATCTGCGCTGGGGTGTTTACGTGACCTTCGCCGCAGATACCGATTACGTGAAACGCTGCTTCAGGGAGTACGGCCTCATTACCGATGACACCGGCAATTATTCGTCGATGTACAAGCCTTTCCACTTGATCGGTTTGGAGCTGGGCATCAGTGTCGCCAGTGCCGCCGTACGCGGCGAGGCGACTGGCGCGCCCATCGCCTGGCGCGGGGATTGCGTAGCCACCGCCAAACGCAATCTCAGGGCCGGTGAAATGCTCGACGGAGAGGGCGGCTACACTGTGTATGGCAAGCTGATGCCGGCGGCCGTGTCGAAGCGACTCGGCGGGTTGCCGATTGGTCTCGCGCACAAGGTAAAACTGTTGCGCGATATTTCTGCCGGCAAGCAAGTGACTTGGGAAGATGTTGCCATCGACATGAAAAGTCAGGCCGTGCAATTTCGCCAGGAGATGGAGAAGACCTTCGCATCCTGAGCGATGCGGCATAACCCTTCCCACCCGCCATTAGCAATTAGCCAGCACAGATGAAAAAAGATACCCAACTCGCCCACCTTGGCCGCGTCGCGGTCAACGATCCCAAAACCGTCAGCGTCCCCTTGCATCGCGCGTCCACGGTGCTGTTTAACTCGCTCGCTGAGATGGATGCAACGCAGGCCGCGTGGAACGCTGACGAGCAAGTCACCACCTACGGCGTCTTCAACATGCCGCAGGAAGTGGCGCTGGCGAATGCGGTCGCCGAGATTGAAGGTGGCTACCGCGCGGCGACTTTCCCCAGCGGACTTGCGGCAATCGCAGGCGCATTACTCGCCTGCGTAAAGTCGGGCGACCATGTGCTGATGACGGACAGCGGTTACGCGCCCGGCAGGTTGTTCGCGGAAAATTTCCTGTCGCGCTTCAATGTCACCATCGAATTTTACGATCCGCTCATTGGTGCCGGTATCGAAGCGTTGATGAAGCCCAACACCAGGGCGGTATATACCGAGAGCCCGGGCTCACATACGTTTGAAGTGCAGGATATTCCCGCGATTGCCAACATCGCGCATGCACACGGCGCGTTGGTCATCATGGACAACGCCTGGGCGACGGGTTATTTTTTCAATGCGTTTGTCCACGGCGTGGATATGGTGGTGCAGCCGGCGACCAAATACTATGCTGCCCATTCCGATGTGCTGATCGGCCTGGTCGTCGCCTCCAAAGAGGCGTGGCCGATGTTGAAAAATGCCGCGCTCAGTCTCGGTCAGCGCGCATCACCCGACGATTGTTTTTTGGCGCTGCGCGGCATGCGCACCCTGGGCGTTCGGATGAAACAACACGAAGCCTCTGCATTGGCGGTCGCTCAGTGGCTCGAAAACCAACCGCAAGTTCAGCGTGTGCTGTATCCGGCTCTGCCGCGCGATCCAGGATATGCACTCTGGAAACGCGATTTCACTGGTGCCAGTGGATTGCTCAGCGTTGAATTGAAACCCTGCTCGAAACCGCAGTTGGCCGCGATGATCGATCACTACACGTATTTCGGCCTTGGCTATTCGTGGGGCGGGTTTGAGAGCCTGGTTGCGCCCGCCTATATCGGCAATGCCCGCACCGTGCAACCATGGCGTGGGGGTACACTGGTGCGATATCACATCGGCCTCGAAGATACCGACGACCTGATCAGGGATCTTGAAGCCGGATTTGCGCGCCTTGCTTCGACCTGAACAGGGAATCACAGGGTTTATTACAGGCCTTAGGATGCCGGTTGCTGTATTCTGTCTTCCGTACTTCCGCTAGTTCGACCACAGATGCGCTGACACTCAAAACAAGCGCACTCGGCGGAGGGAAAACACGATCAACCTAAAATTTGCCGGAGATGTAAATGACTGATCCAATCATCCCTTCGACGGTTGGCGCGAGCCTTGCGTCGACCGCACAAGTAGAAAAGGTCGCGATGTCCGACTGGGCAATTGCCGTCCTGCTTACGTTGCTGGTCGGCCTGTCGGGTGCCGCGTTGTTGGGTGCGACCTTTATGGAGTTGCTTTTTGACAAAATGTCAGCGGTGATGAGGATCGTCGTGTTGCTACCGGTGCTGGTCATTTCTGCGTATCTGCTCGTGCAGAAGTGGCGCATGCTTATTCATCGGCACGACGCCACAAAAAAATAGTCCATGTCGCGCGCCGCGAGTGTCGCCGAGGCACATGCTTATTTTGACGGTAAGGCATTTCACGCTGACCTCGCACGCCGTGTTGCCATCCCCACTGAAAGCCAAAACCCGGATCGCAGCGCGGATCTGAATGCCTATCTGGCTGGGGAACTCACACCCTCGCTGGAGAAAATGGGCTTCGATTGCCGCATCTATCCAAATCCCCAAAAGGGTGGTCCGTTCCTGATCGCGACACGCATTGAGCGTCACGACCTTCCCACCGTCATGTCATACGGTCATGGCGACGTCATTCGCGGACTCGACGCGCAATGGCGTACGGGCATCGCGCCATGGACGTTGACCGAAGAAGGCGACAAGCTATTCGGGCGCGGCACCGCCGATAACAAGGGCCAGCACACGATCAATATCGGCGCACTGCAGAGCGTGCTCAAGGCCAGAGGCAAGCTGGGTTTCAACGTGAAACTGCTTATTGAAACCGGCGAAGAGACCGGCTCGCCCGGATTAAATGCGTTTTGTGCGGCGCATCGCGCGGCACTGAAGGCCGATGTTTTTATTGCGTCCGATGGCCCGCGCGTAGCGCCGAATCGGCCAACGATTTTTCTCGGTTCGCGCGGCGTGATGAATTTTGATCTCAGCATCGACCTGCGAGCAGGCGCACATCACTCGGGAAACTGGGGCGGGCTGATCGCCGACCCCGGCATTCTACTCGCGCATGCAATTGCATCGATCACCGACCGTAACGGTGCCATTCGTGTCGCTGCGTGGCGACCCGCGCCGATTGCCGAACACGTGAGGCGCGCTTTGTCAGATTGTGAACCAGGTGGTGGCATTGGTGCGCCTGAAATCGATGTGGATTGGGGTGAGCCGGGCCTGACACCCGCCGAGCGCGTGTTTGGCTGGTCGAGTTTCTCTGTTCTCGCGATGAAAGTCGGTAACCCCGCCTTCCCGGTGAACGCGATCGCCGGCAAGGCATGGGCGCGCTGCCAGCTGCGCTTTGTCGTCGGTATCGATCCTGATGATGTCGTGCCCGCCTTGCAGCGACATATGCAGCGTGAGGGCTATTCGCAGGTCGTGGTCGAGCCAGCGCGCGAAGAGCCCATGCATGCAACGCGCCTTGACCCCGATTCCAAATGGGTACGATGGGCAGTCGCGAGTATCGAGCGCACCACCGGGATCAAACCCGCCATATTGCCAAACCTTGGCGGCTCGCTGCCCAACGCGGTTTTCGCCGACACGCTGGGTCTGCCGACGATCTGGATTCCGCATTCCTATTCGGCGTGTTCGCAGCATGCGCCAAATGAACATATGCTCGGCTCGATTGCCAGAGAGGGGCTTGGCATCATGGCCGGGATTTTTTGGGATATGGGTGATGTTGCTGTCACGCCCCCGTCCGAGTTTGCGTCGTAAAAAATGAATTGAAAGGGAGTTCCAGCAATGATGTTTCGAACAATCATCACCAGCCTTTTTCTCTTCGCCACGTCTGCCGCGCTGTCGCAGGCACCGGCTCCCGCCGGGCCCCCCGAGTACAGCATCAAGGAACACTACACAAAATACGAATATCGCATCCCCATGCGCGACGGTAAAAAACTTTTCACCGCCGTCTACTTGCCCAAGGATCAATCGAAACCCATGCCGTTCCTGATGGTGCGCACGCCCTATGACGTCGCACCTTACGGTGTCGATCAATATCCCAAACGACTCGGACCTTCAGAAGAGTTCGACAAAGCGGGCTATATCTATGTCATGCAGGATGTGCGCGGCCGTTTCCAGTCCGAGGGAACTTTTGTTGAAATGACCCCGCACAAGGCGGTAAAAAAGGGCAACGATGTCGATGAGAGTACCGACATGTACGATAGCGTTGAATGGCTACTCAAGAATGTGCCAAACAACAACGGCAAGGTTGGTATCTGGGGGATTTCCTATCCTGGCTTTTTTGTCTCAGCCAGCATTATCGACGGCCACCCCGCCATCATGGCGGCATCACCACAGGCGCCGGTCACAGACCTCTACATGAATGACGACAGTTATCACAACGGTGCCTTCATGCTGGCCGCCAACTACGGCTTTTACACATTTTTCAAGCAGCAGGATTCGCCTTCATTGCCTCCAAAAACATTCGTTCCGTACGAGTACGGGACGGTCAATGGCTACGAGTATTTCCTGAAACTCGGTACCCTCTCCAACATCATCGCCACGCTTGAAAAGCAAAAGGGCTCGCTGTTCGGTGACCAAGCCAAGCGCGACGTTTATGGCGAATACTGGAAATCGCGCAACATCGCCGCGCATCTGAAAAATATCAAGGCGGCCGTGTTGACCGTTGGCGGCTGGTACGACGCCGAAGATCCGCAGGGCCCGTTGACGACCTATCGCAGCATCAAACAGAACAATCCGGGCACGTTCAATTCCATCGTGATGGGACCCTGGTCACATGGTGGTTGGGCCGGGCTCGATGGCGCGCAGCTAGGGCGTGTGAGTTTTGCTGCGAAGACCGCAGATTACTACCGCAAAAACATACTGATGCCGTTCTTTGAGAAATTCCTCAGAGACAAGCCTGCCGAAAAGAATCCCGAGAAAGACAAGCCGGAGAAAAAACTGGCGGAGGCCTACGCGTTTGAGACGGGCACCAATGTCTGGCGCGAGTACGCGAGCTGGCCACCTAAGGACGCGCAATCGCGCACACTATATTTTCAGGGCAACGGCAAACTCTCATGGAGTAAACCAGCGGTAGCGGTCGGCTTCGATGAGTACATCAGCGATCCTGCCAAGCCGGTACCGTTTACCGACGCCATCAGTACCCGGGTCCCGCAGGAATACGTGGTCGGTGACCAGCGTTTTGCGTCCACGCGGCCCGATGTGCTGGTGTATCAAACCGATGTGCTTGATGATGATGTCACGGTGCTCGGGCCATTGTCGCCGCGCCTCTTTGTTTCGACATCGGGGACCGATTCAGATTTTGTCGTCAAGCTGATCGACGTTTATCCGGCCGAATACCCTGACGCACCGGGCGAGCCGCCGGCAGTTGCCGGTGCAGCAAGAAAAGATGTCACGGTGCCGAAATTCCAGATGGCCGGCTACCAGCAATTGATTCGCGGCGAACCGATGCGCGGCAAGTTCCGCACCAGCTTTGAAACCCCCGTGCCATTTGTGCCGGGAAAGGTAGAAGCGCTTAATTTCAATATGCCCGATATCAACCACACGTTTCGCCGCGGGCATCGCATCATGGTGCAGGTACAGAGTTCATGGTTTCCCCTCACCGACCTGAATCCGCAAACGTTCGTGCGCATCCCTGAAGCCAAGCCGGAAGATTTCAAGAAGGCAACGCAGCGCGTTTACCGATCGGCTGCGCAGGCGTCGGGAATAGACGTGCAAGTACTCGCGCCGGGCAGATAGTAACGATACTTTTTGCAAACTCTAATATTGACGGGCTTCTCAGGCATAAAATGGCTGAAAAGCCGCGCCAATGCTGGGGTTTACGA
>JAJAYN010000247.1 GCA_026786225.1 Burkholderiales bacterium
CACCCACTGGAAAGCGCCGCCTTAACACGGCGCACACCCACTGCAGCCGTTCGAACCACAGGTCCGGTTCTCCCCTAGGCAGACGTTCCCGGCTGCCCCTAATTTAGGGCTTACAGGGTATAGAAAAGTCAACATAATAGTGCTGATCATGGCGATTGCTCATAGCTGTTTCCCGATTCTACTTAACCATACCAACTTTAGGAGGGAGTGCCAAGGCAAGGAAGTGCAGTTGCAGATGAGTGCCCAATTTGGTATATAGTAAATATATATTTTATAGGGCGAGACATGAGCAATTTACTAGTCAAATTTAAATTCAAGGACTCCGAGTATGGGGTGAC
Organism: Burkholderiales bacterium; assembly: GCA_026786225.1. Classification (GTDB taxonomy): domain Bacteria; phylum Pseudomonadota; class Gammaproteobacteria; order Burkholderiales; family Usitatibacteraceae; genus UKL13-2. The sequence continues at coordinate 339 of JAJAYN010000247.1, forward strand.
ACGAGACACCCTGAAAGCGCTTGCGGCGGAAATGGACGTCAGCGAAACCATGGCGGTGCACTTGGCGATCTCCCGTTTTGCCAAAGAGATGCTTCCCGCTTACGAAGTTGATGATGGTCCGCTTACCACCCGAGATATTGCGAGGATTCGCAAATCAGCGCAGACAATGCTGCCCAAGGGGAAGTTGCTTCAGAAACGATCTCTTCTGTAGGGGGAGATTATGTGGGAGCAACCAGAACCTGGCGATATTGTATGGTGTCGCGTCCCCAATCGCCCGCGCGACGTTCCCGGGCCGAAGCCAAGGCCAGCACTCGTTGTTTGCGTCACGGAATACAAGGATGGCATCACAGTCCAAGTCGCCTACGGAACGTCGCAGAAGACCGATCGCCCAGTCGCCGGCGAGTTTGTTATCCGCAAAATTGAGAACAAAGCAGCCTATGCCATGGCCGGGCTATCGTATGACACGAAGTTCAACTTACTAAACATTGTCGAATTACCGTGGAACGAAAGCTTTTTTGCCATCCCGCCCGAACCTCATCATGGACAGACTCCAAAGCTTGGAAGTCTACATATCGGCATGCGAAAGGCGTTCGAAGCAGCCGCGCGCGTAGTCAAGAAATTGAAACTTGCTGGCCGCAATCAAGAAGACATGAAAACACTTCAGTACTCATGAACGCGTATTGGTTCGCGATTGACCGCTGACGGTCGCTAACGGTGGCTACATTAGCAAGGCCATCGCAACGCAGTGTCCATTTCCGCGCCAAAGGGTAGGTTTCTTGAAAGGCAGACACGTTCAAGATTGCTTGGAATTCAAGCGGCACTCTTCGTGGGTTTCCCTGTTTATGTGTCCCGCCAGTGTTCCAAAGCCACAAAAGGTAAGGGCCTACTTCGCAGTAAGCCCCTGTTTTATTTGGTGGCCAATCCCTGATTGGACCAGGGGACCTGCGGATTATGATTCACTTTTCCGTGGATGGACCCAGTTCCGCAAAACCAGAATTATTCCATAATTTACAGGCACTTACAAATTTCTTAGGAAGATTAGCAAGTTGCAGCTGATTCAATAAATTGACCGCCGCTGCAGCGTAACTGCAGCGGTGGAATTCAATTTTTTCGTTCTATTAGGCTCGCTCAATCCGGTACTTGCGTTTTGTAAGCATGTGAAACGCCCCACGCAGAATGCCGTCAGCATCCGGGATGCAGGCATTGGCTCGGCAAGTCGTTTGTTCGTCATTCGTGTCGAAGCTTCGGCTTTTTAAGGCCGTGCTCCGGGTAAATTGGATTGCGTTCTCGACCGCGGCCGGCGACAGCCGGGACGCTGTGAAGCCGAATCGGTCCACGGGCGAGGCCGGGAGCGAACTAGCGTCTTGACCCCAGTGTCTCTAGTCGCGTGCAAAGTTGATGCACTGAAACGCTAAGATCAGGCGTTTTTCATAGGGAAATCGACGCAATCTGCGCGAGTTGACCCACCCCGCGAAATCGGCCTCTTAGTGGGTCAAACGTGCGCGCGACCCAACACCCGTAGTTGAGCAAAACTGGGGAACCTATCCGTAGCCGTTCACAGCAGTACCATCGCGGCGACTGTGCAAGAAATTGAATGACGGTTAACGGGAAGGAAATTTGGTCGCTATCGGCCAGCGGTCAAATTGATTTCTCTGTAGCGGTCAGCCAATGAGTGCGAAACGACAATAGCTCACGAAGATTATCGTCTTCCCGTGTTGCAGCTCGAAGTAGTTGCTTCTATGTGGCCACTAGACATTAGTACGGGCGCTTCAGATACTTGCCACCAGCAGTGCCGACGAGATTGCCATCGGCAAACACGGTTTTTCCGCGCAAAAAGGTGCGGGTAATGCGCGCACTCATTTCGCAACCTTCGAATGGCGTGTAGCCCTGCTGCGACGGCGAATCGACCGCGCGCACTGCCCAGCTCTTGTCGGGATCCACCAGTGCGATGTCGGCGTCCCTGCCAACGACGATACCCCCTTTGCTGGGGAAGCCGAAGCGGGCTGCCGGATTGGCGCTGGTCAGTGCGGCGATGCGGCCCATCGACAGGCCGCGTTTGCGACCTTCTGTAATCATGGCTGTCAGCAAGTATTCGGTGCCGCCGAAGCCGGATTTGGCCAGGAAAATACTGTGGCGGTGCTCGCCGCAATGTAGTTTGTATTCCGTACGGCAGCAGGCGTGGTCAGATACGACCCAGTGAATGTCGCCATCGAGCAGGCGTTCCCACAGATACTCGACATCCTCGCGTGGGCGAATCGGTGGATTCACCTTTGCGAACGCGGCTGCTTTGCTGTTAGTGTCGAGCACCAGATGGCCGATGGTGACTTCGCGGCCAAAATTGATGTGCGGAAAGACCTCTTGCATTTGCAGCGCGGCCACCACTGCCTTCTTCGACGTCAGATGCAGCAAATTGATGTTCGGTAATGCCGTCTCGTTGGCGAGGTAGGAGGCGATGAAGATGGCGAGGCCTTCTGAGTGTGGCGGACGCGCGGCGTGGTAGGCGTGCAAGCCTTCGAGCTTGCCCTCGTCCTGCACCATTTGCGTATACACGCGCATGATTTCAGCGGTCTCGCAATGCAGCCCTAGCGAGATGTGCTGTTCCCGATCCTTGAACTGCACGCGGGCTTGCTGCACGCCGCGCATGACGAATTCGAAATGGCCGATGTCATATCGATCCTTGTCGCCGATCATCAGGAATTTGCTCTGGTCGTTCGTGGCGCCGTTCAGACCAAAACCGCCATAAAACATGAAAATCTTGAAACTCGTCACACCGTGGTCCTCGATGAGATGCGGTATCTCATCGATTTGGGACGCCATCATCGGCGCCAGGTGATAGGC
>JAJAYN010000248.1 GCA_026786225.1 Burkholderiales bacterium
CAACACAGCTTCTGCAAATATTCAGAGCCAGATTGTTACCACTACAGTTCAATTTCGCGCACTCGCTGAACGTGACATCGAAAACTATCTCGACCGCGAAAATGCGCTGGACTGCGCCGGAAGCGCCAAGTCAGAAGGATTAGGCATTGCGCTCATTGCTTCCATGCAAAGCGATGACCCGACCGCACTCATTGGCCTGCCGTTGATAGTGTTAATCGACATGCTTGAATCTGAAGGGATTCTGATACTGGCATGAAAACCGGCACCCTGTATCTGATACCAACGAACCTTTCGGCCCCGTTTACGCCAGCGCATATTCTGCCCGCTACTGTCGTTGAAACCGCATTAAGACTGAATCACTATGTCGCCGAAAATGCCAAGGTGGCTAGGGCATTCCTGAAAAATATTGGCTTGGATAAGCCTTTGCTGGAGATATCAATCCGAGAGTTGAACAACCATACGCGAATCGATGCTTTAGCGGAAATGATTGCACCATTGGTGGCTGGACACGATGTCGGATTGGTATCCGAAGCGGGTGCCCCTGGGGTCGCGGATCCCGGTGCGATTATTGTTGCGTTGGCTCACCAACATGGAATCGCAGTGGTGCCGCTGGTTGGTCCCTCGTCAATACTGCTCGGGCTAATGGCGTCCGGTCTGAATGGGCAGAAATTTGCATTTCACGGCTACCTGCCACAGGATAAGGCGATTCGCATAAATGTGCTTATTGAACTTGAAAACGAATCACGCCGACGCAACATGACGCAGCTATTCATTGAAACTCCCTACCGCAACCACTCCTTGTATGCAGATCTGCTCACGACGCTGTCACCATCTACGCAACTCTGCGTTGCGCGTGACTTGACCGGGAATCGTGAATACGTCCAGACAAAACGCATCGCAGAGTGGCGAAAACTTGTACCGACTACTGAAAAGCTCCCCACTTTGTTTTTATTGCTGGCCAAATAAGCGTTTGCGGCACAGCCGCATTCGCGCTTTAGGTAACAGGCACAGCAAGCGAATAATCGAACACCGATGACGCTGCGAGCAACGGGGCCAAATCGTTGGCGGACATTGGCACACTGAAGTAAAAGCCCTGCCCCATACGACACCCCTTCGCGCGAAGCAACGTGAGTTGACCCGCAGTCTCTATTCCCTCGGCGATGACTTCTAGATCGAGGCTCTTGGCCATGCTAATAATGGCCACAACGATTGCGGTATCGTTCGGGTCTATCGTAATGTCGCGGACGAAGCTTTGGTCAATCTTCAATTTGCTGATCGGCAAGCGCTTCAAGTAGGAAAGACTGGAGTAACCGGTGCCGAAATCATCCACGGCAAGTTGAATCCCCATACTCGCAATTTCATTCAAGCGAGAAATGCTACCCTCACCCTGCCGCATGACTTGACTCTCGGTGATTTCCAGTTCGAGCAGAGACGGATCAAGTTTTGTATCGTCCAAAATGCTCGCGAGCAATCCCACAAACTGCTTGTCCGCCAATTGCCGTGCTGACAAATTTACCGCCACACGGCGACGCGGAAAGCCCGCATCCAACCATCTTTGGGCCTGTAGACAGGCCTCCCGAAGCACCCATTGGCCAATTTCGTTTATCAATCCTGTCTCTTCCGCAAGCGGTATGAACTCACTCGGCATGATCGTGCCACTCTGCGCTGAAACCCACCGCACCAATGCCTCCAACGCAACAATTTCACCCGAGTTGAGGTCAATTTGCGGCTGATAGACCAATGAGAAATCGCCGTTCTTCACCGCCGCGCGCAAGTTCGACTCCATGGCAGCGCGGCGCTTCACGGCAATGTTCATCTGTGGCGTAAAGAACTGATAGGTATTCTTGCCCTGAGCTTTGCCATGGAACATGGCTGTATCCGCATTTTTCAGCAGTGTCGGCGCGTCGTGGCCATCATCGGGATACAGGGCGATGCCAATTGATCCCGATACATGCTGGTCTGCGTCACTGACCGAAAAAGCCGTCCGCAGCGCATCGAGAATTTTCTGTGCGACACGTGTTGCCCCCTGGTGCCCTTCCAACCGATCAAGCAACACGATAAACTCATCCCCGCCCTGCCGCGCAATCGTGTCGTGGGCGCGGACGGAGTCCGTCAGCCTTGTTGCCACTTGCCGCAATAACTCATCGCCAACATCGTGACCAAGCGTGTCATTAATGTTCTTGAAGTTATCGATATCGATAAACATTACTGCAAATTTTTTGGTGGAGCGTTCTGCACGGCTGATCGCCTGCGAGATTCGATCCTGCATCAGCGACCGGTTGGGGAGGTTCGTTAACGCATCGTGATACGCCAAATGCTGGATGCGCTGCTGGATCGCTTTGCGGTCCGTCACATCGCGGGTATTGACGATGATGCCGCGCACCTCAGGGATGTCGAGACAGTTTTTGCCAATAGACTCCAACGTGCGCCAGGAACCAGCTTTAGTTCTGACCCGAAACTCGATTGGCTGGGTCATTTCTCCGTGCTCGATCAATTCACGAAACATGCCGCGCATGGCCGCTGCATCATCTCGATGCACCAGTTCGAACTGGCTGCGACCCAACATTTCCTGTGGATCGTGACCCAATAAATGCATTACGGAAGGGCTTTGGTAAATGATCACGCCGCCCTCATCAAGTACGGTCACGATATCCATTGCACTTTCGGTAAGCGCCTTAAAGCGGCCCTCCGAAGCTTCAAGTGCCTGGGTGACTTGCTTGAAATCAGTGAAATCGGTTAACACGCCTATAATCCCGGCGGCACTCCCGTCGCTACTCGTGAAGCGACTAATGTGTCGGATGATGTGGCGCATATTGCCTTTGCCATCAGCGATGACATCTTCCGCCGCGACCGTCTTCCCACTGATCAACAAATTCGCAGCTTCATCTTCCGCCACTCACGCATGCTCTGTCGAAAGCAAATCTGCAGGAGTCGTGCCAATCCAGTCTTCGCGACGCTTTGAGAAAAAAGTCTCCCAAGCGCGATTGAAACCCAAATACCGTCCATCAGCCCCTTTATAGAAAATTGGCGATGGAATCACCTCCAGTAGCTCGCGCACGAATCGCAATTGCTGATCCAGCGCCAGCGTCGTGCGTTTTGAATCGGTAATATCGGAAGCGGTGACCAATATGCCGACGATTTCATTGTGTGCACCGCGCAAGGGCGCGGCAGACAAGCTGATTTCACGGCTGCCCCTATCGCTACCCGTCCAGCTGATCTCGACATTGGGTACTGTTTCTCCTCGCAGCACGCGAGTCCGAATGTCGGCGACCGCATCCTGTGAACTTATCCAGATCGGTGATAGAGCCCCTAGAACTACCGATTCTTTCACACCGAAGATCTTTTCAGCCGCAGGATTCCACAAGGTTACGGTACCGCCCGGCGTCAGCGCGTAAATCGCCAGCGGCGAAGTCTTGACGATCGCATTTAGCGACTCGTTGAGCGCAGTTAGAGTTGCCTGCGCCGCATGATAGTTGGATACATCCTCTATTGACCCCAATGCGTACACAGGTTTTCCTGCGGCGTCCCGAACTACCACTCCCGAGCGCTGTGCCCAAAGCACCGAACCATTTTTTCGGATATAGCGCTTTTCGCGGTTTACCGGTAGCACAAGTCCTTGCGATACGATGCCGTGTAACATCGCTTCGTCCGACGGCTGATCGTCTGCGTGGGTTATGTCGACGAAGCGCTTGCCCAAAAGCTCTTCAGCGGAGTAACCCAGCATTTCGCAAAAACGCGGGTTCACTACCAGAAAGCGGCCTTGCGTATCCACTTGCGTGAGTCCTATACCAACCAAATCAAAAGCCTCCCGAAATTTGCGTTCGCTAGCGGAAAGTTGCAGATCGCGACTGCGAACTGAGTCGGCAAGTGCGCGGATCGTAAGACTCAATTGTTCGAGTTCCAGGAACTCGTGCCGCACCTTAAAAGAGTCTCCGAGATTGTGAAAATCTGTCTGGCGCAAGTCGTCCGTCAATCGCCGTAACGGTTCGCTGATCTGTCGCGCAAAAACCACGCCAAGAAGGCTGGCAACGATGACGGCTCCAAAGCCCCAGAGTAACAATTCCTGGCGCAAGCTGGTCGCAAGCTCGAGCGATATACCACTGTCACCCAGAATCCGGGCGGTAATGATACCCATCATCAAGGCCACAGCAAGTGTCATCGCGGCGAAACCGGCAACGATACGAAGCTTCAAGCTGGTACTGTGGCCAGATGACCGAGTTGTGTCATCGGCATTTGCGTGTGTTTCCGGGCGAGCTGACATCATCGGCTCGCCAGCAGGCTCTGCGCAATCAGGAGCAGCGTTTGCTGCTTGGTCAGTATTGCCG
>JAJAYN010000249.1 GCA_026786225.1 Burkholderiales bacterium
ATAACGTCGCTGGAAAAAAACGCTTTGAGCTAGCCTCAAAAATGCTTTATGCGCGCCGCCGGGACATGCAATCGCAAGTGTCGTCGGTATTTCGCCGGATTTTCGATGAACGACTGTTTGCCATGATCGATGTCAACCGACCCAAGGCACGCTTGTCGCTTGCTGGCATGACGCTGCTTTCCGATGAGCGATTGAACGAAGAAATCGCTACCAATCACTGTAGTCGTCGCCTGAAAGAGCAAAGCGAATACGAACTCTGGGGACTTACCACCCGCATCGTGGTTGTGACAGGCATCGACTATCCGAAGGACAACCAAAACCCGGTCTCTCCCCAGGTATTTGCACAAGCCTTGATGGAGGCAATCGGCTCGCTCGAAACCGATGCGAGTGTGCGACTGGTCATTTTCCGCACGTTTGGTCCGGTACTTCTCGACATCGTTCCGGCGGTCTATGTGGCGGCCAACGCTGCATTCACTGCACGCGGTATCGACGTTGATCGCGGCGAATACTTCGGGCGGCCGATAGTCAGGACTGAACGGCAGTCGCTTCCATCCCACGGTGAGGTGGCTGAGGGCGCGGAAGAGCTGAATAAGGAACTGACCTTGGCGCTGACCCAGCTTATGAAGAAGTCAGAAGAAATTGCACCGGCACGGCTCTCAGCTACCCACGAACGCGGCACTCAAATAGCGCTGGTTGCGAGCAGCCAGACGCCCATTGCTGACGCGGAGCGAACCGCTGAGCCCGTTATGCACAGAAGCCTGCAAGCTATCGATAAGCGCAACACGAATCAAGCGGTAGAAGCAACGGCAGGCCCACGAACGTTGCACGATGCACGCCAGGCGCTGCAAGAGAAACTTACGCGCGATGAGCAAGTGGTCAGCGACATCATCATCGTGATGTTTGACCGCCTGCTCGCGGACGCACGCATGCCGTATCCACTGCGCGAGATCGTCGCACGGTTGCAACTGCCGGTGTTGGAACTGGCGCTCAAGGATCGGTCGTTACTCACGCAAGTGCACCATCCTGTGCGTAAGCTCCTGGACTTGATTGCCGAGTTCGGCCTCACCATTACCGTCGGCATGCGTGAAGAGGATGATTCGACGCTGCGCTCGGTCGCGAGTATCGTCGATGGCCTGGTCATGATTTGCAACGAAGTCCCGGACGCATTCAAGTTGGCGTTTGATCGGCTTGATATGCTCTTCTATCACCACGAAGAAGCGTCACTGTTGAATGACGACAATTTGCGGGCGCTCGAACGCGATGAGGCAGCCGAGTTTGCGGGGGACCAGGCTGACCGCGAAATTGCGCTACGCTTGCAGAATCTCAGGCTGCCGACGGCAATAGGAGCGTTCATCCTGACCGCCTGGCGCGATGTGCTGATTCACGGCTATCTGAAGGGCGGGCAGCGTGGCGATCCCTGGAAACTGGGCCTGGCCACACTCGATAACATTTTGATGAGCATGCGCGAGTCGACGCCGAAAGCGCAGAGGCATCGCCTTGCGACTGGATTGCCCCACGCCGTTACTTCGCTGCTGAAGGGTGCAGAAATCATCGGTGCTCAAGATGCGCCTACCGAGAGTGTCTTTGTCGCATTGCAGTTGGTGCACGATCTGATCGACGCCAACCGCAGCGGGGAAATCGTCGCAGAGCCATTTGTCGCGCCAATGGTGGCATTGACAACGCAGTCAGACGTCGTATCACCGAGTGCAGCACTTGCGGCGCTCGGATTGGCGTGCGGCGACTGGATCGAAACGCGTGACGTGACGGGCGTCAGGCGCTGGCGCTTGAACTGGGTTACCTCCATTCTGGGCAGTTGTGTATTCAAGAATTTCGAAACTGGCGCCACGCGCACCATGGGCCTGGATGAACTGCGCCAACGCCTGTCGTCTGGTGAGGTGCAACGGGTGCGTGGCCTGGGATTGGCCGATGATGTATTCAATAGTGCATTCGAGACGGTATCGCGCAAGGCGCGTCGCGAGGACAACATTCGCAACATTCGCCCGCCCCATCGCACCAATCCAGCTACCTCGATCATCGACACAGAACCGCAATTGCTGGCTATGGCCGAGCCGCAATATCGAGCGCACGTGAGTAACGCAACGCTTTAGTCACCAAACAAAGTGACAGGAATAGATCGTTGAAATCAACAACCACCCCAGGTCGCACGAATCCGCGTACAGCTTGTTGCACGCTGTTAACCGCTTTGGTATTTTGCGCAATCGTCGTCCATGCCCAGAGTGCAAGTGCGGACACGACGCGCACCTTTTCGATCATCGGCAGCAACGCGCTGGCAAGTTTTGCCGACGGTACTGGGGCCATGCGCACGTCGGCATCTGGCGCGGTTCAAACACAGTTCGCTCAGATGAAGAGTTACGAATCAACGCTGACCAACATGAAGCCGGCCTCGCCAAATCAGCAGGTTTACAGCCGGATGAAAACCATGGATTCGCAGACCGGTACCGCCCGGTTTCGAGTCGGCTCGCTCGACGGAAGATCGTACACCAGTGCTGCCACGTTCATACGAGAAGCCGCAACGCATTTCTAGTCGCACGCATGGGTCGCGCACAAACGCGTTTGGTACTGCGGCGTGGTGATCAAGTCGATGCGACTGAGCCTATCCGTCGGCAGGCTGGGCGCGAGCCGGACAAGGGGCCGCGTGACTATTGACAGACATCCCCAAGGCATTCCGATCCCGCCTGCTCAGGTAGTACCTGATATACGGTTGAAGGCCTATGCTGCAAAGTAGCGCCTGAGAACTGGAGATCAACATGAGTCGATTTGTCGGCGCGTTTCAGCGGTACCCGCAGTCTCCTGAAGTGGTTAGTGCCGGGCAAGGCCAATCTGGCTTTGTCTGCTTCTGGATGCTCGCAGGAGTGCTGGCGCTCGCGATGCCAGTATTTAGTCATGCTGACAGCCGGACAGGCACGAACAGTACCAGTGCAAGTCTCGATTTTCGCATTGTGATCCCCGCGATTATCCGCGTTAGCGCCGTCACGCAGCCGGATCACATCGTGATCGAGCACCGGCATATCAGCCAAGGCTACATTGACCTCGATGCTGGCACGATGGTGAAGATCACCCACAATACCCGCAATGGCTATCTGCTTGCCGCGCGTTACGACGCGCAATTTTTGACGAAGGTCGAAGTACAGATTTCGGGACAAAATCTGACGGCTTCGTCAGGTGCCGGCAGCATGCGCGTGAGATCCGGTATCGCCATCGATAAACTTGTCGCGATCAGCTATCGCC
>JAJAYN010000250.1 GCA_026786225.1 Burkholderiales bacterium
GTACTGGCGTTCATGAACACATTCCTCGCCACGGCCTGCGCCGTGCTGTCGTGGACGTTGGCCGAATGGCTGCTCAAAGGCAAGCCTTCCATGCTGGGTGCTGCTTCCGGTGCGGTCGCGGGTCTGGTCGCTATTACACCTGCAGCAGGTAACGTCGGCATCCCCGGTGCGTTCGTGATCGGTACGGCTGCCGGCGTGGTTTGCCTCTGGGGCGTAACCGGTCTGAAGCGCATGCTCAAGGTTGACGATTCGCTGGATGTATTTGGCGTACATGCGGTTGGTGGCATTTTGGGCGCGCTGCTGACAGGCGTGTTTGTTTCGCCTGATCTGGGCGGCCCCGGCTTTGTAACCGACTGGGTGAAAGCGACAACTGGCTTCACGTCGATTGGCGAACAACTTTTAATCCAGGCGAAGGCAGTCGGTATCGCAGTCGTCTGGTCCGGTGTGGTCGCCGCCGTATCGCTGTTCATTGTGAAAATGGTGGTCGGCTTGCGTGTTCCAGAAGATGAGGAACGCGAAGGGCTGGACATCACGTCACACGGTGAGACGGCTTACAACTAAGCGCTACTGTTTTAGTTGTAGATTGGGAATGGGCACCTTCGGGTGCCCATTCTTATTGGTGCGGCGTATCCGCATCCATCGCAAGTTGAAAATTACTTTTGCACCCTCATCTGCGAGTCACCACCAGCTTTGCTCAATACTGCGGTCACAGCTATACTGGCAGGCCGCCCAACTGAAATGTTTTACTGATGAATCAACGAGATCCCCATTTGCCTGTTATCACGCAGTCGCCAGCCGCAATTGCCGATGTACAGAGCATGGCCGATACACGCGAAATTGCCATTGACCGGGTGGGAGTCAAGGCGCTGCGACATCCGATCCGCGTCGTCGGCAGCAATGGCGAAATCAAACACAGCGTGGCGACCTTCGATATGGCCGTGCGGCTTGCGCACGACGTCAAGGGCACGCATATGTCGCGCTTCGTGGAGATTCTCGAAAGCAATCAGGACGCGTTTTCGGTCGTCACCTTTGGCGCGCTGCTCAGGCGCATGGCTGAACGACTCGACGCCACGGAAGGCCGCATCGAAGTTGCATTCACGTATTTCATCGAGAAATCGGCGACGATTTCGGGCGTGAAATCCCTGCTTGACGTTGAAGTAAAGCTAACCGGCGAAATCAAGGCTGACGTCACAACCGTTGTTACCAAAGTGGTTGTTCCGGTCACCAGCCTGTGTCCGTGTTCTAAGGAAATAGCGGCCTATGGCGCGCACAACCAACGCTCTCACATCAGCATTTCTGTGCGTACCGCTGCGGCGATGACAATCGAGGATGTGGTGCGGATTGCAGAAGATCAGGCATCTGCCGAGCTGTATGGCATTCTCAAACGGCCGGATGAAAAATTCGTCACCGAACGCGCCTATGACAACCCGAAGTTTGTCGAAGATCTGGTGCGCGATGTGGCTGCCGCGTTGAACGCCGACGAACGCGTCGATGCCTATGTGGTCGAATCGGAAAACTTTGAATCGATCCACAACCATTCGGCCTATGCGGTGATCGAACGAGACAAGCGCATCAACTAGTAAAACGGTTGCGCCCGTCAGCGCGTTGAATCAGCACCTGGCGGCAGAAAAATTTCCAGCAGATCGTTAAGAAACATCTGACCTTTCGGGGTTGGCTGGATCTGCGTGATATCACGAACGATCAAGCCCCGTTTCTCCGCCTCGTCCAGCTGGCGGCTGATCGCCGTAATGGGCAGGCCCGTGCGCTCAGTAAACAGTGAGGCCGCAAATCCGTTGGTCAGCCTGAGCGCATTGAGCATGAATTCAAACGGCAATTCAGCGCGCGGAACAATCTTCTCCTCCTGAATGGATGCACCAACCATGGCATTGTCCATGAACGCATTTGGTTGCTTGAAGCGTTTCTCGCGTGTAATGCGATCCGGAAGAGAGATTTTGCCGTGTGCGCCCGCGCCGATACCCAAGTAGTCGCCAAAGCGCCAGTAATTGAGATTGTGTCGGCACTCAAGCCCCGGTTTGGCGTAGGCAGATGTCTCGTAATGCGAATAACCAGCGGTGTCCAGCTTTTGCAAAATCATGTCCTGCATGTCGGCGGCGAGTTCATCATCCGGCAACGCCGGTGGGAAGCGATGAAACAGCGTGTTCGGTTCCAACGTGAGGTGATAGACCGACAAATGATTGGTACCGAAAGACAACGCAGTGTCTATATCCTGTTCACACTCAACAAGCGTCTGTCTGATGCCGTCACCGGGCAGCGCGAACATGACGTCCAGATTGATGTTATCGAAATTGGCTTGCGCGATGTCGATCGCACGTTTTGCCTCGCCGCTGCCGTGGATTCGCCCTAGCGCGGTTAAGTGTTTGTCGTCGAAGCTTTGAATGCCGATGGACAGCCGATTGACGCCAGCCTCTCGGTAGCCCCGAAACTTCTCCGCTTCGAAAGTACCCGGATTCGCCTCAAGCGTAATTTCCGCTTCCGTGTCCAACGTGACGCGGGCGCGTACCGCCGCGAGGATATCGTCGATGGCATTGGCCGAGAACAGGCTAGGTGTACCAC
>JAJAYN010000251.1 GCA_026786225.1 Burkholderiales bacterium
ACCACGCCCTCTTCAAACCAGCCGTTTGTTTTAATATCCTCGATCTGGGAATTGCTGGTGACGTACCGGTGGTTCGATGTACTTTCTCGCCAGCGAGAATCGGAAAGACGCGTGACGGCCAGCGTGCCGCTCCCACAACTAGTCTGCGTCGCAAGGTTTATCCAGAACGCGATGCCTTCATCATTCCATGCGCGGCTCGCGCGCAACATCTGGCACTCGCGCACATCCACTGCGTAGAAGTGTGTGTTCCGGGCAGGCGCGTAAAAACGACACGCCGGTGCCTGGCCTGCAACGCGCAGCTCGGCCGGGCCGGGAATCGTATAAGCCTTGAACTGATATCCGGTCCTGATCCAGCCTGCGCCAACACTGCCGCGGTCAATTGCATCCTTGTCCGCACTGCTGGCGGTGATGAAATGGCGCCTGGCAATGGTGTTGTAAAACTCATCTACGAGCACCTCACCATTCACCAACGCCGTCGGCGGGACATAGTCGATACGCAAATAATCGTTGAGGCCACCGCCGACGTTTTTCTGTCGCGTTAGCCTGTCCAGCGATGACTTGTCGCCATTGAGATAGGCTGCAAAGAATGGAATCGCCCAGCCAAACACATCGTTGGCATAACCCGATTCATAAGTGTGTTCAATCCCGCTCAACGCCACCTGGTAGCGTGCACCGCGAAAGTTGTTCACCGCCTGCTCCATCATAAACATCGGCGCGGTGGTGTCGTTGGTACCGGAGATGGAAAGGTAGGGTGCGGTGACATTCTTCGCGGTTGCATTGTCGTCACCAAAGGCGGGCAAAAATGACTGGCCCGCATACGGCACATAGCCCACCGCCGCTTTGATACGCGGGTCCTGCACTGTCGACTTTGCGGTAAGGCGCGGATAATTGTCGGTCATTTGCGCACCCAACAACCAGGTCATCGTTGCCCCGCCCATGCTGCCGCCAATGCCACCGATTCGCGCGGCATCGACACGCGAGCCGAAATCAGGATGCGCCAACATCAAGTCGATCACCGCCTTCACGCTAAACGGCCGCATGGCTTGTAATTCGACAATGCGGTCAAAGTTGCGAATGATGTAGAAAAGATCACCGACATCCTCAACTTTCAGGCGTGAAAATCGGCCGTCGCCATGAAAAGGTGCCGAAACGATATAGCCGTAGCTTGCTAGTCGTACCAGAAAGTCGATCGACTTGCCGTCTACCGGACTACCTGCGAGGCCGTGCGAAAACACCAGCATCGGCCAAAGCCCGCAGCCTGGAGGTGCCGGGAAAATTGCCACGCAAGGCTGGCTGGCGAGAATTGCGGCCTGCCCGCGGCGTTGCATATGCGGGATACGCTGGCCATCGGGCAACAAATAGTCCGGCCGGTTGTTGGTGGTATCGGTTGGGTAACAGGTGATGACGGCGAACTCAACAATCGAATTACGTCTGCCAGGGTAAAGATCGTTGTCAGGCACTCTCGGGCTGGTTTTCAGGATGTCCGACTCCAGCAGGATGTCGCCAATGTAGCGGTCGTTTGCACCAGTCCAGTAATCGTCGAGCGAGCCCCCCAGCTGACTCATGCGCGCGGTGTCGTGCGCAAGATTGGAGCAGGCAACGGGAAAAGCACCGGGTGCGAGCGGTGGGTACTCTACGGACTGGTTACGTGCAGATGGAAACTCTGCGAGCGGCCCGGATGTCGATCTTTCGATACGCTGGTTTTTTGTGGTGGCAAAACTCGGCGCGAGAAAAAACGCGCAAAGCAGGGGTAACCACAAAACCCTTGCGTAGTTGTCAAACCAGTGCAATCGCATTACATCCTCCGGTATGCGGTATAGAACCCAATGCGCTCAATTTGTTTCAGGCTTGCATAGGTTTTTGCGGTCTTCAACATCTACTTTGCCTCGATGAATAACGGATGAAATGCGGAAAAGTTACATGTAACGCCCAAGGAAAAACCTGATACCGTTCGTAACACATTAAAGATGGCTTCTTTGCTTCGACGGCAATAGTCGCTGATGGCGCTTTTTGGTGTAGTCGAATAGACTATTTGGGTCCGATCAAAATCAAACCAATACCGCTGGAGGATATGATGATTTTCCGCATTTTGTTAGCCTGCCTCGTTTTCGCTACTGGTACGACGACCTCCGCACTTACGGCGGCAAAGACTTTTCGTTGGGCATCCTCGGGGGATATAACCACACAAGACCCGCACGGCCAGGACGAGAGCTTTACTAAGTCCGTCAACATGATGATCTACGAACGCCTGTTTCAGCCGGGCAAAGATATGTTTGCCACGCCGTGGCTCGCGACCGGGTTGAAGGTGACGGGCCCAACGAAACGGGTGGTGTCACTGCGCCGCGATGTGAAGTTTCAGGACGGCACACCGCTGACAGCTGACGACGTGGTGTTTTCGTTTGAACGCGCTGCCAAGTCCAACCAATACAAAACCTATGCCGTGCTGGCGGGCATAGCGAAAAAAATCGACGACTACACGGTTGAATTCACGACAGCAGCGCCGAACCCGGTCGGCCACATCTATCTCGGCGAAGTGCCGATCATGAGCAAGAAATGGGCGGAGAAAAATGGTGCCGTGGTCGCCCAGGATTTTAGTACGAAGGAAGTGACGTTCGCGTCGCGCAATGCGATGGGTAGCGGCCCATTCAAGCTGGTTTCGTACGAGCCGGGGATCAAGACGGTGCTGGCGAAAAACCCCGACTGGTGGGGCATCAAGGATGGGCGCTTTGAAGGTAATGTCGATTTGATCGAGTATCGCCCCATCACCAATGCAGCGACACGTATGGCCGCGCTGCAGTCGGGCGAACTCGATTTCGTGCTCGACCCCGCCGTGCAGGACATTCCCAAACTTAAGGAAGACAAAAACCTGAAGGTCTGGGAAGGCGATGAGACGCGCATTATTTCGATCACTTTTGATCAGGCCCGCGACGAGTTGCTGTTCTCGGATGTAAAGGGCAAAAATCCGTTCAAGGATAAGCGCGTCCGCATGGCGCTTTACCAAGCCATAGACGTGAACGCGATCAAAACGTCGATCATGCGCGGATTGTCTACGCCTACCGCGCTGGCAACCCCAAGTCCGAAGGCGGAAGGCATTCCCGACGCCATGGACAAGCGATTCCCGTTTGATCCGGCAGCGGCGAAGAAACTACTGGCTGATGCAGGCTATCCCAACGGATTTGGCTTCACGCTGCACTGCCCGAATGTCAGGTATGTGAACGACGAGAAAATCTGTGTGGCGCTGGCCAGTATGTGGGCGCGTATCGGTGTCAACACAAAAGTAGAGGCGATGCCCAAAGCGCAGTATTTTGCGCGCACGCCAAAAAAAGAATTCAGCGCTTGTATGCAGGGATGGGGGGATAACAATCGCGACGCCATGTTTACGC
>JAJAYN010000252.1 GCA_026786225.1 Burkholderiales bacterium
GAATTCACCAAACAAAATGGCGTCACGGGTTCTGTAATGGATTACACGCCCTTTAATCTGGCAACGAACGGGGAAAAGCAGGCCGAGTATGTGATGTCCACGCTGGGACCGTACGATTACTGGGCGATCGAGTACGCCTATAAGCCAATAGATGCGGCCAAAGAAAAGGAAGAGTTGGCAAGAATTGCATCGCGTTCCACCGAGCCGTTGCTGGCGTTTGCGACCGACGAGGAAGCAATCACCCAGTTCGGCGGCATGGACCCGGAAGTCAATCAATTCGATCTGGGTGGCGACCCACTCGAGTATTACAAGAAGCGCATGAAACTTTCACGTGAATTGTGGGACCGCCTGCAAACCCTGAAATTAAAGGACGGCGAAAGCTACGACCGCCTGACGCGCAGTTTCAATGCGGGTTTCGCGCAACTGGCGCGGGTTGCGCCACTTGCAGCAAAGTATGTGGGTGGCGTCAAAATGGTGCGCGATCACGCCGGTACCAACCGTCCGGTGTTCGAGCCGACGCCTGCACCTCGTCAACGCGAGGCCCTGAACCTCCTCACCGATGGCTTGTTCAAGGTTAACAGCTTCAAATTCAAGCCGGAATTCGTGTCGCGTATTGGCGTCGATTTTCTCGGGCGCCGCCTCGATTTTTCGGGTGCCGCGGCCACGACCGACCCCAACATATCCACCCGCGTATTAAATGTACAAAAGGCTGTGCTGGATGTCGTGATGAATGACGCTGTTGCACAGCGCCTTCTGGAATCGCAGGATAAGGTTGCCGATCCGTCCAGGTTGTTGAAGCTCTCTGAAGTCTATGACACCTTGCAAAACGCGATTTGGAGCGAGTTAAAATCCGGCGGAGAAATCTCGTTCCTGCGCCGTAACTTGCAACGGGAGCATGTGAAACGCGTTTCAGCCGCATTGCTGCGCCCATCCGGGAATTCACCCGCCGACGCGCGCAGTTTGCAGCGCGAAAATGCGGTTCAATTACAAGGCACGATGCGGACTGCCTTGGCAAAGCCAATGAGTAAGGAGTCCAAAGCGCATCTGGCAGAGAGCCTGAATATTCTTTCGGAGTCGTTGAAAGCGCCCATGCAGCGCGCGGGCGTATAACGGAACGACACGGCTGGAAACGCGGGCAGACACAAAAATGGCTACGTCAGCAGCCATTTTTGTTTATAATTCAAGGCTTTCCGAATTTGCAATCACACTGAAGAGGTCAACATGGCTGGAGAGAAAAAGCGCACGCGTCGCAACACACTGGAGCGCAAGTGTTTGAGTAAATACTTCAAGCGTCTTTTTATCGGCGCCAACAAGTCCACATTCAAGATGCTCGAAACAATCAAGAAGGTCTAAATCGTTTCGCATTTCAATATTGAAAACCGCCGGATTCGTCCGGCGGTTTTTTTTCGCCTTGCCGATTTCGATGTACTTCCGAATGGAAGAGGCTGCGGCATTGTTGCGACGCAGCATCGAAAGTTATTGACACATCAACGAGGCAGTAATACGCTCAATTGAAACGACCGTTTGAATTTACGGCAATCCACAGCTAACTACATGATAGTTAAATATAAATGACATCAGCCTCCATTCAACGAATGCCCCGAAACGGCAACTCTTCGCAAGACAGAGTGATAGATCCTACCGACACCAAGTCGAAAATACTCGATGCCGCCGAAGAGCTTTTTATGGAGCATGGCTTTGAAGCCACTTCATTGCGGTTAATCACAACTGCTGCCGGCGTGAACCTCGCTGCGGTCAACTACCACTTTGGCTCGAAAGAAGAGTTGTTTCAAGCGGTGCTTACGCGACGATTAGACCCAATGAACCAGGACCGCATGCAGCTGCTCTCCGCATACGAGTCCGCCTCAAATGGTAAGCCACTGACATGCGAGAAGATTCTTGCGGCGATGTTTATCCCCGCACTGAAACTCGCGCGGGACCACCAGCAAGGCGGCAAGAATTTTTTGCGATTACTCGGTCGTGCCTACGCCGATCCGGCGCCGTTTATCCGCGAATTTTTATCCAGCCAATATCGAGAAATGATCGCGCGGTTTCGTTCGGCATTTAGTTTCGCGCTACCGCACATTCCCCGTGAGGAATTATCGTGGCGATTGCATTTCGTGATGGGTGCCCTGTCTTACACGCTCGCGGGGGCCGACATGTTGAAAATAATTTCACAGATTCACCCAGAAGAAGCAACCAATGATGAGTTGCTCTTGAAGCGCCTGGCGCCGTTCTTGGCCGCCGGGCTGCGCTCACCAAGCCCGGCGGAGGACGGCGGGCACCATTTGTTTCAGGAAACATAGAAAGGGTAAATCATGATGACAATTTTGTTATATGTTGTCGTAGCCATCGCCATCATTTGGGTGCTCGCCTATCATGCAGTAAGTGCGGCTGTATGGTCGGTCGTCGTCGGCGTTGGACTTCTGGCGCTAACGGTCACTGGCACCATGGCAGGTGCGCTTGCCGTCTTGGTGTGGGTCGCCTTCATCGCGTTCGCGGTGATTAGCAATCTCAAATC
>JAJAYN010000253.1 GCA_026786225.1 Burkholderiales bacterium
GCCAAATGCGACGTTCTCGAAAATCGACATGTGACGGAACAGGGCGTAGTGCTGGAACACAAAACCCACCTCGCGTTCCTGCACGCGTGTTTCGGTGGTGTCTTGGCCGTTGAACAATATGCGCCCCGAATCGGGCTGTTCCAATCCTGCGATGACGCGCAGCAATGTGGTTTTTCCCGACCCCGAGGGCCCGAGCAGCGCAACGAGTTCGCCGGGCTGGATCTCGAGGTTGACGCCGTTGAGGGCTTCGAAGGTGCCGAAGCGTTTGGTGACGTCGACGACTTGGATGGTCATTTTTGATGCTCCTTGTGCTGCCCTGCTTCGACAAGCGATTTAATTGCGAGTGTGATCAGCGCCAGAAACGCAAGCAGCGACGCGCACGCGAAAGCGGCGGCGAAGGCGTATTCGTTGTAAAGAATTTCCACGTGCAGCGGCAAGGTATTGGTCGCGCCGCGGATATGGCCTGACACCACCGACACCGCGCCGAATTCACCCATCGCGCGCGCGTTGCACAGGATCACGCCATAGAGCAGGCCCCACTTCACATTTGGCAACGTCACGTACCAAAGGGTCTGCCAGCCCGATGCCCCGAGGACGGCGGCGGCTTCCTCTTCTTCGCGGCCCTGCGCCTGCATCAGCGGAATGAGTTCGCGCGCGACAAACGGAAACGTGACGAAGATGGTGGCCAATACGATGCCGGGCACGGCGAAGATGATTTTGATGTCGTGTTCCGAAAGCCAAGGCCCTAGCCAGCCTTGTAAGCCAAAGATCAGCACGTAGATCAATCCCGAAATCACCGGCGACACCGAGAAAGGCAGATCGATGAGCGTGATGAGCAGACTCTTGAAGCGAAAGTCGAATTTGGCGATTGCCCAGGCAGCCGCAATACCGAAAACAAGATTCAGCGGCACCGCGATGGCGGCGGCGATCAATGTCAGTTGAATGGCAGACCACGCATCAGGTTCGCGGATGGCGTCCCAGTAAAAGCCCGCCCCTTTCTTGAATGCTTCGGCAAAGACTGCAGCGAGCGGGACAAACAGAAACAAGGCGAGATAGAGGAGCGTGATCGTCACTAACACGATAGGCACCCATGGAATTGGCTTCCGCACTGGTTTTCGCTGCACCGTCGCCTGCGGCAAAGCCACAGCAGAGAGAACGGCAACCATTACACCTTCTCCTCATTGCGGCGTTTGCGCGCCCACCATTGCAGCGTGTTGATCGCCAGCAGCAACAGGAATGATGCAACCAGCATCACCACGGCCACAGCGGTGGCACCGCTGTAGTCGTACTGCTCCAGCTTGGTGATGATGATCAACGGGGTAATCTCGGAGACCATCGGCATATTGCCCGCGATAAAAATTACCGAGCCGTATTCGCCCAGTGCACGGGCAAACGCAAGCGTGAAACCGGTGATCACTGCGGGTAACACCGTCGGAAAAATCACCCGCGAGAATGTCTGCCAGTTCGATGCACCCAGCGATTTGGCCGCTTCCTCCAACTCCTTTTCCAAATCCTCTAGCACCGGCTGCACCGTGCGCACCACGAATGGCAAGCCAATGAACGTGAGCGCAACCAGAATGCCCAGCGGCGTGAACGCGACCTTGATGCCCATTTCCGCCAGCGGCGTGCCCAGCCAGCCATTGGTGGCATAGACGGCGGTGAGTGCGATACCCGCGACGGCAGTTGGCAGTGCGAACGGCAGATCGACCAGCGCATCGATGAACCGCTTGCCGGGGAACTTGTAGCGCACCAGCACCCACGCCGTCAGCAGGCCAAATACCGCGTTGATAGCTGCTGCGAGCAGCGAGGTGCGGAAGGTGAGCCAGTACGATGCCACCACCCGCGGCGCACTGACGGTCGTCCAGAATGACTCCCACGTCAGCGAGAACGTCTTGATAAACGCGGCAGAAAGTGGAATCAGGACGATCAGGCCGAGGTAAAACAGCGTATAGCCCAGCGCAAGATTGAAACCGGGAAGAACACTGTGCGGGCGGCTGAACGTGCCTTGCGTCATGTCGACACCTACTTCGCCCCTGGCTCGTAAATCTGATCGAACGAGGCGCCGTCGACGAAGTGCGTTTTGGTCGCTTTGGCCCAGCCGCCGAACGCCTGGCCGATATTGATCAACGCGACCTTCGGAAATTGCTTCTCGTATTTCTTCGCGATCGCTTCGTTGCGCGGACGATAGTAATGTTTGGCGGCGATTTCCTGGCCTTCGTCGGTGTACAGGAATTCAAGATAGGCCTGCGCGACTTTGCGGGTGCCTTTCTTGTCCACCACCTTGTCGACGATGGCGACGGGCGGCTCAGCG
The DNA here is from genome assembly GCA_026786225.1 of Burkholderiales bacterium. Taxonomy (GTDB): domain Bacteria; phylum Pseudomonadota; class Gammaproteobacteria; order Burkholderiales; family Usitatibacteraceae; genus UKL13-2. The sequence continues at coordinate 2,312 of JAJAYN010000253.1, forward strand.
AGGATGGAGAGAGATGGCGCGACGATCTCGAATTTGTCTGGGCCCAATTCCCTCAGCGCCAGAATGGCTTCGTTCTCCCAGGCCAGAAGTACATCGCCCTGGTTGCGCTCAACAAAGGTGGTGGTAGAGCCACGCGCACCGGAATCAAGTACCGGCACGTTCTTGTAAAGCGTCTTGACGAAGTTCTTCGATTTACTCTGGTCACCACCAAATTTCTTGTCTGCGTACCCCCAGGCCGCCAAGTAGTTCCAGCGCGCGCCACCGGAGGTCTTGGGATTCGGCGTGATGACCTTGACGCCCGGCTTGATCAGATCATCCCAGTCCTTCAGTGCTTTGGGATTGCCTTTGCGCACCAGAAATACGATGATTGAAGTGTACGGCGACGCATTGTTCGGCAGCTTCTTCTGCCAGTCCGGCGACAGCAATTTCGCACGTGCGGCTATCTCGTCGATGTCGTACGCCAGCGCGAGAGTGACGACGTCCGCTTCCAGTCCATCGATCACCGAGCGCGCCTGTTTACCCGAGCCACCATGAGACTGCCTGATCGTGACCTTGTCTTTGGTCTTGGCTTCGTATTGTTTGGCGAAGGCTTTGTTGAAATCCTGATACAGCTCGCGCGTCGGATCGTAGGAAACGTTGAGCAACGTGACATCGGCGGCGAAAGCCGGGGGCAGGCCGATAGTGATGCCGAGTGCAATGAAGCCGACAATCAATTTCTTGAAAGACATTTGAATTTCCATTTTTGAATTTGTGAAGGACCTTGCCAGCACCGGAGCATGAAAGTCCAGTATTGGCGGGCTTTTTCAGGCATAAATTACCTGACCGGCGCGCCGGTGCTTGCGTTTGTATTTTTCGCATGCACAGACCTTGTCTGTGCCGAAAAGATGATTGCCGTCTAGCCAGCCTGACATCGCGACGCGTGCGTCTGCCGCATGCGGGATTGATGTTCGACGCTGGCGTCGGAAATCTTCTCTGCTGCGAATACGTCACCGACGCAAAGTACGGCGGGGCCGGCGAGTTGGAGGGCGGAGAAGGTCAGCCCGGCGAGCGTGGTGAAAATGCGCTGCGCATTTTGCAGCGATGCGTTCTCGACGATGGCGACCGGTGTGCTGGCAGTCTTGCCTGCGCGCATCAACGCAGCAGCAATCTGTGCTGCCTGCCCTGCCGCCATGTAGAGGACGGTGGAATCTGCGGCGGCCGCCGTCGTCAACCAGTCGCTTTCGAGTTCATTCGGCCCCGCATCTGCCTTCACCCGGGGTGTGGCGAAACTTACCGTGCGTGCGACACCGCGTCGCGTGAGCGAAATGCCCAGCGATGCGCTCGCGGCCAATGCAGCCGTAATGCCGGGCACCACTTCAAAAGCGATACCGGCATCGTTGAGCGCATCGATTTCTTCCTGTGCGCGACCGAAGATCATCGGGTCGCCGCCTTTGAGGCGTACGATTTTTTGATGGTGACGCGCGGCCTCGACCAACTGGCGATTGATAAAGCGTTGGTCGGTGGAAACCTGCCCTGCGCGTTTTCCCACGGCGACTTTCTTCGCCTTGACCGCGAGCGCGACTGTTTCCGGGTTTACCAGCGCATCGTAAAAAACTATGTCGGCTTCTGCGAGCAGGCGTGCTGCGCGTAATGTCAGCAGGTCCGGCGCACCGGGGCCTGCGCCAACCAGATACACTTTAGTCATTACCGACCTCGCCCAGGATCATGCCCGCTGCGACCGTCTGGTTGGTGACGTCGTCGATGAGGATAAAGCTGCCGGTGGCGCGATTGGCGCCGAATTTGCCAACATAGGCATCCACCATCAATGGACGTAATGTCTTGAGGCGGACGCGACCGATGTCGTTCAATTTGAAGGAGGCGACGCCTGTTTCGCGCTCAAGCGAATTTACGTCGAGCCGGAAGTCGATTCCTTCCAGCACGACGCGGACAGTCTGTGTCGTATGTTTGATGAGATAGCGCCCGGGTTTGGCAAATGAGGCATCCAGCGGCTGCGAAGACATCCACGACAGGTTGGCCGTGATCTGATTGGTGACCGTTGGCAGATCTTCCACGTGCGCAAAGAGATCGCCACGGGAAACATCGATTTGCGTATCCAGCAGCAAGGTCACGGATTGCGGTGCAGAGGCCGTTTTCAAACTGCCATCGAGCGTAACGATATCCAGAACCGTGGCCTCAAGGCCTGACGGCAGCACGGCAATGCGATCGCCGACCGAGACGCGTCCCGATTCGATGCGCCCCATGTAACCGCGGAATTCAGATTTCGCCCCAAACTTGGACCGTGCAACCAACTGAACGGGAAAGCGAAAATCTCCTGCAGCACTCTCTGCGGCCCTGGTCGCTTCCAGCAATTCGAGCAAGGTCGGCCCCTGATACCAATTCAAACGCTCGCCGCGATCCACGACCATGTCGCCCTCAAGCGCTGAAGCCGGAATGAAATCGACCCTGGCGAAATTCAGTGTACGGGCGAAGGCGATAAAGTCTCTGCGAATACGATCGAACACCTCCTGTGAATAATTAACCAGATCGATCTTGTTCACCACGACGACCACATGCGCGATACCCAGCAGTGAAGCGATGATGGCGTGACGGCGTGACTGGGTTTGCAGGCCTTTGCTGGCATCGACCAGAATCAGCGACAGGTCCGCTGTGCTGGCACCGGTGACCATATTGCGGGTGTACTGCTCGTGGCCGGGCGTGTCGGCGATGATGAAGCGGCGCTTCAACGTGGCGAAGTAACGGTAGGCCACATCGATCGTGATGCCCTGCTCACGCTCTGCGGTCAGGCCGTCGGTCAACAATGAGAGGTCCACGCCTTTGCCGCCGCGTCTCGCGGTGGTATTTTCGATGGACAGCAGTTGATCCTCGAGGATCGACTTGGTGTCGTATAGCAGGCGACCGATGAGCGTGCTCTTGCCGTCATCGACGGAGCCGGCAGTGGTAAAGCGGAGGGTGTCTACTGTGCTCATCAGAAATACCCTGCCTTCTTCCGCAACTCCATCGACGCATCCGAAGTCTGGTCATCCATGCGCGTAGCACCGCGCTCGGTAACTCGCGTCACCGCCGTCTCCAGCAAAATCTCCTCAACTGTCGCCGCATCCGACAACACCGGACAGGTGCAGGTGATGTCGCCAACGGTACGAAACCGAACCGTGCGCAGAACCGGCGTCTCGCCCGCACGCGGCGGGGTGAGTTCCGTAATCGGCGCAAGCAACCCACGACGATCCACAACGAGACGTTCATGCGCGTAGTAAATGCTTGGCACCGCCAGCTTTTCGCGGGCGATGTACTGCCACACGTCCAGCTCGGTCCAATTGGAAATCGGGAAAGCGCGGAAATGCTCGCCCTTGTGCAGGCGCGCATTGTATAAATCCCATAGTTCCGGACGCTGGTTTTTTGGATCCCATTGACCGAATTCGTCACGGTGCGAAAGGATGCGCTCCTTGGCGCGCGCCTTTTCCTCATCCCGGCGCGCACCACCAAACAGCGCATCGAATTCAAATTCGCGGATGCTGTCGAGTAACGTCACGGTCTGGTGGACATTACGGCTCTCATCTTCGCGGCGCAACACCACGCGTCCAGTATTGATCGAATCTTGCACCGATCGAACGATCAACTTTTCGCCCAGCGCCGCAGCACGCTCATCACGAAACGCGATCACCTCAGGGAAATTGTGTTCGGTGTCGATATGCAGCAGTGGAAACGGAAAGCGATCCGGCCGGAATGCTTTTTCGGCCAATATCAGCATGACGATAGAGTCCTTACCGCCCGAAAACAATAGCGCCGGATTCTTTGCCTCGGCAACGACTTCGCGCATGATATGAATGGCTTCGGATTCGAGCCAACCAAGATGATTATTGACGGGCACGTCACTAATGCGCGTGCCGAATGACGCGTATTGATCTTGCTGTTTCAGAACCGCATTCATGCTGACACGCCAACTTTCAATTTCATCCCGCTGCGCAGTTTGCTTATATCCACTGCCTTCACGTGCAGGCCGCATTCCTGTTGGCCACCCGCGCCCGCCTGTTCCCACCACCAGCGTCCGGCGCGTGGGTCTTCACCGGGCTTCACGGCGCGGGTACAGGGTTCACAGCCAAGGCTGGGGTAACCTTTATCGTGCAGTGCGTTGTACGGCACATTGTTGGCGCGGATGTACGCCCATACGTCGTCCTCGGTCCAATCGATCAGCGGATTGAATTTGGTGCGTTTGTGGTCAGCATCGAATTCAGATTCGCCCAAGTCATTGCGCGAAGGCGCCTGCTCACGGCGCAAGCCAGTCAGCCAGCCTTTCTTCATGACCAACGCGCGATTGAGGGGCTCGACCTTGCGGATGTAGCAGCAGGACTTGCGGTTTTCCACGCTTTCATACATGGAAAATAAACCGTTGCGTTTTACAAAGTCATCAGCCACTTCAAAGATCGGCGTGTACGTGGCAAGCCGGAAACCGTATTTTTTTCTCGCAAGATCTATTAATGCAAGCGTCTCCTTGGGCAAACGCAAGGTGTCGAGCGTGAAGATTTGAATGCCGCGAAAATCACGGGCGATCAGGTCGGTGAGCACCATGTCTTCCGCGCCAAAGCTGTTGGCGAAAGCAGCGGGCGCAAAGTCACGTTCGATACAGCTCAGCAGTTCGCGCAACCGCACAACTTTGGTTTCCAGGGGAAGATCCGGCGTCATCAAGCGGCCTCTGGAATTCGGCGGCGTTTGAACAGTGGTCTCGGCTCAGCGACCGAACCTTGATAGGTGACGGTGAAATCCTTGAGCGCCTTTAATGCATCGTGGATGTCTTTATCCGCGCGCACCGCGAACGCATTGAAGCCAACGCGCTGCATGTAAAAGAGCTGGTCCCGTAGAACGTCGCCAATCGCGCGCAATTCACCTTTGTAGCCGTATCGGCTGCGCAGCAGTGTGGCAATCGAATAGCCGCGACCATCGGCGAATTTCGGGAAATTCACGGCAATGACAGCAAAGCTGTTTACGACATTGGCGACTTCTGCCGCGTCTTGGTTGCTATCGAGCCAAATCCCGATCGGCAGCTTGCGTTCAGTCAACGCATCGGTCTGCGCCAGCCATACATTTAAGGGCACGATCAATTTGCCGTCCGGAAGCGCGGCGGCTGCCCGTTCCGCAATGGCAGGTAGCACGCGCCAGTCGTCTGCGACGACCTCGCGGTCACGGATGATGTAGCGCACCTCAGACATTGACGACCTCCGAAGCGGCATGGCCTACCTTCTTGTCGTACACACGGGCCTTGAAAGGCTCTATGCCGATACGTTTTGCCGTGTCGAGGAAAGTTTCATCCTCGACACGCAGATCGACGTAGGTGGCGATAAGTTTTTCGACAACATCGGCCATTTCGTCCTGTGCGAACGAAGGGCCGATCACTTTGCCCAGCGACGCACCCAACCCCTGCGATCCGCCGATGGTGACTTGGTAAAACTCCGACCCGTGTTTGTCCACACCGAGAATGCCGATATGACCAACATGATGATGTCCGCAGGCATTCATGCAACCGGAAATATTGATGGCGATGTCGCCGATGTCGAATAGATAATCCAGGTCATCAAAGCGACGCTGAATCGCTTCCGCGACCGGTATCGACTTGGCATTTGCAAGTGAGCAGAAGTCGCCACCAGGGCAGGCAATGATGTCGGTCAGCAGGCCAATGTTGGGTGTGGCAAAGCCGATCTCCTTGGCCTTTTGCCAAACGTCGAATAGATCCACTTTTTTCACATCCGCCAGGATCAGGTTCTGTTCGTGCGACACGCGGACTTCGCCATAACTGTAACGGTCCGCGAGATCGGCCACAGCGTCCAGTTGCGCATCGGTCGCGTCGCCTGGGGCGATGCCGGTCTTTTTGAGTGACAAGGTAACGGCGGCGTAGCCCGGTTGCTTATGGCCAAACACATTGCGCTCCACCCAGCGGGCGAAGGCCTTATTCTCGAGTTGATGCTTCTCAAATTCGGCATTCACCGCCGACAGACTTTCGTAAGCAGGATCGATGAAGAAAGCCGCGACGCGGTTAATTTCAGCCTGTGTCAGTGTCGACGGGTCGTCCTTGAGTTGTGTCCACTCGGCCTCGACTTCTGCCGTGAAACGGGCCAGGCCCAGCTCTTTCACCAGAATCTTGATGCGCGCCTTGTACATATTGTCGCGACGGCCAAAGCGATCGTAGACGCGCAGAATTGCATCGAGATAGGTAAACAGATGCTCGCGGGGCAGCGATTCGCGAATGACATGACCAAGAATAGGCGTACGCCCCAAGCCACCGCCGACGAGAATCCGAAAGGCAACTTCGCCCGCCGCGTCGCGTACCGTATGCACACCGATGTCGTGGAATATCGTGCCGGCACGGTCTTCAACGGCACCGTTCACCGCGATCTTGAATTTACGCGGTAGATAGGCGAACTCAGGATGAAAAGTAGACCACTGCCGAATCAACTCTGCATAGGGACGTGGATCGATCAGTTCGTCATGGGCGACGCCTGCAAACTGATCCGACGTGGTATTGCGTATGCAGTTGCCAGATGTCTGGATGGCGTGCATTTCAACGCTGGCGAGATCGGCCAGGATATCCGGCACTTCTTCAAGCTTCGGCCAGTTGTA
>JAJAYN010000254.1 GCA_026786225.1 Burkholderiales bacterium
ATCCCGGTGCGCACCGATCTGCCGGTGCAATTGCAATCGGTAAGGATTCGCGCTGAGATCAGCGGGCGGCTGGCGTTCACGGAACTGGAGATGACGTTCTTCAACCCCAACGCTCGCGTGCTCGAAGGCGAATTGCAGTTTCCGCTCCTCGACGGGCAAAGCGTGGCCAGTTTTGCGATGGATGTGAACGGTGCGTTGCGCGAAGCGGTACCGGTGGACAAGGCGCGCGGACAAATGGTGTTCGAGGAAGTGATTCGCGGTCGCATCGATCCGGCATTGCTGGAAGTCACGCAGGGCAACAGCTTCAAGCTGCGCGTTTACCCGATCCCCGCATCAGGCACCAAACGGGTGGTATTACGAATTAACGAGACGCTGAGCGAGCCCAAAGGCAAAGGCAAAGGCAGCATCGTATATCGCGTGCCGATTGAATATGCAGAGACGGTTGGTACGTTCTCGTTCGATCTCGCGGTCGCAGGCGTTTCAACCGCACCGACCATGGTGACGCCGGTATTTGTCCCGCTCACGTTCAATCGCAGCAGCAACGGTTTTCGCACGCAGTTCACGCGCAATGACTTTGCCGGTCGCGGTGTGCTTGAGGTTGAAATTGCCGCGGCGCGTACGCCGCAGGTCAGCACACAGGTATTCGATGGCCGCACTTATTTCCATGCCGACATTCCGCTCGCCACGGTGGAAGCCCCACGCGCCATTCCGAATCTGGTCAGCCTGGTCTGGGATAGTTCCGGCAGCGGTGCCACACGCGACCATGGCCGCGAATTTGCGCTGCTCAACGCCTACTTCAGGAAAATGGGAAACGGCGAAATCCGCCTCACGCGACTCCGCGATACCGCCGAGCCGACCGAGCGATTCAGCATCGTCAATGGCAACTGGCGGAAATTGCGGGAAACGCTTCAAGCAATCGCTACGACGGCGCGACCAATCTCGGCGCGTATGTGCCCGATAGCGATGTGCGTGAAGTCTTGCTATTCAGCGATGGCCTCGAAAATTTCGGTGATCAGCCCTTCCCGACACTACGCGTGCCGCTCTACACGGTCTCGACTGCCGTCAAAGCCGACCCCACATTACTTAAGCACCTGGCACATCGCAGCGGTGGACGATTCATCAATCTCACAACAGAAACACCCAATGCGGCAGCCCGCAAAATCACCACCGCTGCCACACGTGTCGCCAGTATTGAGTCCGACGGTGCGCAGCAACTGGCGATGGCCTCTCCCTACCCCGAGCAGGGCCGCATTTCGATTGCCGGGATGTTGACTGAGCGTGCGGCCACGCTGCGGTTACGCATCGAGCACCCCAACGGCAAGACATCTGTTGTCGAGGTGCCGCTTAAAAACCAGCAGGCTTCCGGCAGCGTCGCTGCTGCCTTGTGGGCGCGCATGCGGATCGCCGAGCTGGAAGCAGCGTTCGAATTCAATCGCGCTGAAATCCGCCGGCTCGGTCGTACATACGGATTGGTGACGCGCGAGACCTCGCTAATCGTGCTCGACCGGATTGAAGACTATGTGCGCTATGAGATCGTGCCGCCAGCCGAATTGCGCGCCGATTATCAGCGGTTGCTGGCCAGCACCGCACTGCAACGCACGACTGAACGCAAATCGCATCTGGACAACGTGGTGCGCATGTTTGCCGAGAAGGCAGCGTGGTGGAATCGCGATTTCCCCAAGGTTCGCCCGATCAAACAGGAAGTGAAAATCAGCGCGGGCGCCGTGGCGGGGCGGTTTCAGGAACAGGTGGCCGCAGACCGCATGGATCGGAACGCAGAGGTGCGCATGATGGCACCGGCTGCGACGAGCGCGCCTGCGCCGGCAGTGGCCGCCCCGCGCGAGCGCATGTTGGGTGCAACGGCAACCAACGCACCACTGGCAATGGCCGCGAAGCGCGCAGAGGCTGGCGGGCAATCCACGGCCCCAACGACCACGGCCAGCATCCAGTTACAAAAATGGCAGCCCGACTCACCTTACGCAGCACGCCTGCGTAACGCGAGCAGCAATGACGTCTATCGCATCTACCTCGACGAGAAGCCCGGCTATCCCAGCAGCACGGCGTTCTATCTCGATGCGGCCGACGTGTTCTTCGACAAAGGTCTGAACGCGCTCGGCGTACGCATCTTGAGCAATCTGGCCGAGATGGATCTTGAGAATCGCCACATCCTGCGCGTACTGGGCTATCGGCTGGTGCAGGCGGGGCAAGCCAAACTTGCGATCCCGGTATTCAAGAAAGTGCTGGTGCTGAGCCCGGAAGAGCCACAGTCGTATCGCGATCTTGGCCTCGCCTACGCGGCAGACAAGCAGTCACAACTGGCAATCAATACGCTGTACGAAGTCGTGACCCGCCCCTGGCATGGCCGCTTCCCGGAGATCGAGCTGATTACGCTGGCGGACCTCAACAGCATCCTTGCCACGACGACCGAGAAACTCGATACCAGCCGTATCGATCCGCGTCTGCTGAAGAACCTCTCGCTCGATCTGCGCGTGGTGCTCACCTGGGATGCAGACAATACCGACATCGACCTTTGGGTGACGGACCCGGATGGCGAGAAAGCCTTTTACGGGCATCGGCTGACGGTTCAGGGCGGCCGCATGTCACTCGATTTCACCGGCGGCTACGGCCCAGAGGAGTTTTCGCTCAAGCGTGCCAAACCCGGGAAGTACACCGTTCATGCGCAGTACTACGGCGACCGCAGCCAAAACGTCACCGGTGCGACGACATTGCAAGTCAAGCTCTCAACGAAGTTCGGCACAGTCGATCAGCAGGAACAGATCGTGACGATGCGGTTGAAGGGCCGTCAGGAGACGGTATTTGTGGGGGAGTTTGAGGTGAAGGAAAAACCGTAGGCCTTGTCTTCCCCCTTTTCTAAAGGGGGACCGAGGGGGATTTTCGGTGGCAGCAAGTCGCAAACACCGCAAATCCCCTGGTTTCCAGATTAACAAAGGAGAACATCATGAAACGAGCAATCATCAGCGCAGCACTGTTACTCATCACCACACAAGCGTTCGCTATCGGTCGCATCGCCGACATCAGCGTGGTCGATAGACACCAGCAAAGGTCGCTGCAGGTCTATTGGCATGAGGGCCGCGCATACGTCGAAGGCAGACCCGGTAATGAATACCAGATCGTCGTACGCAATCAGGCGGGCCAGGATGTTTTGGCGGTCGTATCCGTCGATGGCGTAAACGTGGTAACGGGCGAAACGGCGGCACCGTCACAAGGCGGCTACGTTATCGATCAGTGGCAGAGCCTCGATGTGGCGGGTTGGCGCAAGAGCTTGTCGCGTACGGCGGCATTTTATTTCACCGAGATATCCGATTCGTACGCCGCGCGCACCGGTCGTCCGCAAAACGTCGGTGTCATCGGGGCCGCGTTGTATCGGCGCAAGCCCGACGTACAGTCTTACATCGCACCGCTCGAAAGATTGCATGAGGGCCGCGCAATGAAGGATCGCGCTGAGCGTAGCGACAGGCCGCAAGCAGGTGCAATGGCTGCACCTTCGGCTTCGATGCAGGCACCCATGCAGGCACCAAATGCACCGGAACTCAATAAACAACTGGGCACCGGCCACGGCCGTAGCGAAGCATCGCAAGCGCGCACGGTGAATTTCGAACGTGCTACCAGCACACCGGAAGAAGTCGTCACCATTTATTACGACAGCCGCGCGAACCTGATCGCGCGCGGCATCATCCCAAACAACGCATGGCAGCGGCGCGAACCACAACCGTTCCCGGCGAGGTTTGTAGCGGACCCGCCGCCGCGCTGGTGAATGCCGCTGCACGGCTAATGCTCGGTTAAACTTGCCCGCAGGATGACCGATGAAAATTCCGATGAAGCGCTCATGCTGCGTTACCAGACTGGTGACGCAGCGGCGTTTGATGAACTTTACGCGCGCCATCGTGGCGGCTTGTATCGGTTCATCACCCGGCAGTGTCGTGTTCGCGAGCGCGCCGAGGAAATTTTCCAGGACGTATGGATGAGCCTGATTCAGGCTGCCGAGCGCTACCGCGTCGAGGCGCAATTCCGCACCTGGCTGTACACGATGGCGCACAACAAGCTGATGGATTATTTTCGCAGCAATGCGCGAGCGGAAGCGGTGCTTTATGAAGTGAAGGATGACGACGGCGAAGTTGCAACCAATGACGGCGTCGCCAGTCGTACTCAGGAGCCGCTGGTGCAGGCTGAATCGCGCCAGCAGGGTGAGGCAATAATCCGCTTGCTGACGGCACTACCTGCGCCGCAGCGCGAGGCTTTTTTGCTGTATGAAGAGGGCGGGCTGAGCGTAGATGAAATCGCGCAGGCGACGGGTGTTTCTTTTGAGGCGGCAAAGAGTCGCCTGCGATATGCGGTCGCGAAGCTTCGCGAAGGATTGGCAGAATACGTATGAATGACCCGAAGCTAAACAGTCTGGACGATAGCGAGTTTGATCGCGAACTCGCGGTGACCTCGCGCGCCTATAAAAGTGCAGACGGGGAGTTGCCCCCGCCTGCAATGGATGACGCCATTCGGGCCGCAGCGCGGCGCGCGGTGAAATCGCAACCGCATGCGATGGGCAAATCGTGGATTGTCCGCTACTCGGCACCACTTTCGGCAGCCGCTTTGGTGATGCTCACGGTATCGATCGGGTTTATTGCCCTGGACGAGCGGCCGGAGTTGGCGCCGGCACTGGTAAGCGAGGGTGTCAGGCCCGGTGTGACCGCGCCAGCCTCGACCGCAATGCGTGCGCCTGAAACGGCGGGGCCGGAAGTCATGCAATCACCGCGCGGTTTGCCTGCGGTACCGACTGCCGAGAAGAAGGCCATGCGCGAACGTTCAACCAATGCCCCGCAGGATCGGCTTGTCGAATCTCGCAAAACCGATTCGGTGTCACGTCCCAATGAGGCTGCTGTCGCTGCGCCGGTAGCCGCGCTGGCCAAAGACGCGAATATCGCGAGCGCGCTCGAGCGTCAGGTAGTTGCTCCGGCCCCGGCTGCTGCAGCGGCACCTGCTCCAGCTCCCGTCGTCAAGGAGGCACCGGTATTTGTTGCGGACCCCGCACCGGTTGCCGCCACCCGGCGTGAAAAGCTCGCTGAAAATACGGCATTATCGAAACAGGAAATGTCGCAGGAAAGGCAGGCCATTGGCAGTATTGCAGGCGCGGGCCCGGCCGCGGGAAACGATGCGCCCAGGCCCGCGCAGAAAACGGCGGCACAGGCACCCGCACCTGCGACGACCGCGCCCGCTGTGGCGTCGAGCAGCGCCGTTGCACCGCCGACCTATGCGCCACCAGCGCCGCCTGCGTCGATGGCAGACAAGGCCGACGGGCCGCCGGAGAAATGGCTGAAACGCATTTTGGAATTGAAGCAGGCGGGTAAGACGCGTGAATTTGACGAGGAACTTGTGAAATTCCGCAAGCGCTATCCCGATTACGCGTTGCCAGCGGCGTTGACGGCGCAGAAATAAAAACGGCGCACTGCCTTGGGGCATGCGCCGTTTATTTGTCACTGGCTCGCGGGAAAGAGCGGCTGCGACCCTCTTACAGTGCGACGCGGAAAGTCGCCTCCGTTTTGGCGGTCACCGTTTCCAGCGTCACCCCGGGATGCAGTTCCTTCAAC
>JAJAYN010000255.1 GCA_026786225.1 Burkholderiales bacterium
AGGCGGGTGCCTTGCAGAGTGCGATTTTCAACAGCGCCAATTTCTCCAGCATCGCCACCGATGCCAAGGGCGTTATCCAGATTTTCAACGTCGGTGCCGAGCGCATGCTCGGCTACAAAGCCGCCGACGTGATGAACAAGATCACCCCGGCCGATATTTCCGACCCGCAGGAGGTGATCGCGCGGGCCAAGGCGTTGAGCCAGGAGCTGGCCACCGAAATCAAGCCAGGTTTTGAAGCGTTGGTCTTCAAGGCTTCGCGCGGCATCGAAGATATTTACGAACTGACCTATATCCGCAAGGATGGCAGCCGCTTCCCGGCCATCGTCTCGGTCACGGCGCTGCGCGACGCGCAAGGCGGCATCATCGGCTACCTGTTGATCGGCACCGACAACACGGCAAGAAAGCAGGTCGAGGCCGAGCAGCAAAAGCTCGATCAGCGTCTGCGCGACCAGCAGTTCTATACGCGCTCCCTGATCGAATCCAACATCGACGCGATCATGACCACCGATCCGTCCGGCATCATTACTGACGTCAACAAGCAGATGGAAATGCTCACCGACTGCACGCGCGATGAACTGATCGGCGCGCCGTTCAAGAACTACTTCACCGATCCAGACCGCGCCGAAGCGGGCATAAAGTTGGCGCTGCGCGAAAAGAAGGTCACCAATTACGAACTGACGGCGCGCGCGCGCGACGGCAAGGAAACAGTCGTTTCCTATAACGCGATGACGTTCTACGATCGCGATCGCACCTTGCAGGGCGTGTTCGCCGCCGCGCGCGATGTCACCGAGCGCAAGCTGCTCGATCAGGCGCTGCAGGAAACCAACGTGGAACTGGAGAGCGCCAAGTCGGTCGCCGAAAAAGCCAATCAGGCCAAGTCCGATTTTCTGTCCAGCATGAGCCACGAATTGCGCTCACCGCTCAATGCGATTCTCGGTTTCGCCCAGTTGATGGATTCAGATTCGCCGCCCGCAAGCGCTGAGCAGAAGGCGAGCATCGACCAGATCCTCCATGCAGGATGGTATTTGCTGGAGCTGATCAACGAGATTCTCGATCTGGCTGCCATCGAGTCCGGGAAACTGTCGCTATCGGCCGAGCCGGTGTCGATTGCGGAGGTGATGCTCGAATGCCAGGCCATGATCGAACCGCAGGGACAAAAACGCGGCATCACGCTGACCTTCCCCCGCTTCGATGCGCCAGCCTATTTACGCGCGGACCGCACCCGTCTGAAGCAGGTGCTGATCAATCTGCTCTCCAACGCGATCAAATACAACCAGCGCGGCGGAACGGTGATCGTCGATTGCACCATGGAGAGCGCCACCCACACGCGCATCGGTGTCCGCGATACCGGCGCGGGATTGACGCCGGAAAAATTGTCGCAGCTTTTTCAGCCGTTCAACCGGCTCGGACAGGAACGCAGCACCGAGGAGGGCACCGGTATCGGCCTGGTGATGAGCAAGCGTCTGGTCGAGTTGATGGGTGGCGTGATCGGTGTTGACAGCAAAGTCGACGTCGGCAGTGTGTTCTGGTTCGAGCTGAGTGCATCCGCAGCGCCGCAACTGGTGATCGAGTCAGTCAAATCCGAGATCCTCGCCGAGGCACCGCTGCGCGACATTGCACTGTTGCACACACTGCTCTATGTTGAAGACAACATGGCCAATCTGAAACTGGTCGAGCAGCTCATTGCACGTCGTCCCGATATGCGCCTGCTAACGGCCACTGATGGCATCAGCGGTGTCACGCTGGCGCGCGTTAATCTGCCGGAGGTTATCCTGATGGACATTAACCTGCCCGGCATCAGCGGTATCGAGGCGCTGAAAATCCTGCGTGAAGATCCGCTGACGGCGCATATCCCGGTCGTGGCCATCAGCGCCAACGCCATGCCCACTGATATCAAGAAAGGCATGGATGCAGGATTCTTCCGCTATCTCACTAAACCCATCAACGTCAACGAATTCACGGACACACTGAATGTGGCGCTGGCGTTCGCGGCCAAACAAGGCGGCACGGGCGGTCGCTCATGATCAGTTCAAGCGATGTGCTCAACGCCAAAATCCTGATCGTCGATGATCAGCAAGCCAATGTGATGTTGCTCGTGCAAATGCTGCGCGGGGCGGGTTATGCCTGCGTGACCTCTACAACCAATCCCGGCGATGTTTGCGGGCTGCACCTGACGAACCGCTACGACCTGATCCTGCTCGATCTGCAGATGCCGGGTATGGACGGATTCCAGGTGATGGATAACTTGAAGGCCATCGAAACCGACGGTTATCTGCCGGTCCTGGTGCTGACGGCGCAGCCGGATCAAAAGCTGCGGGCGCTGAAGGCCGGCGCACGGGACTTCATCAGCAAGCCCTTCGATCTGGGCGAAGTCATGATCCGCGTATACAACATGATCGAAGTTCGCCTGTTGCATCTGGAAACCAAACAGCTGTATGACCGCGTGGTGGCCGAGCAACGTGTGTCGGAATTATTGCTGCTCAATGTACTGCCGCAATCGATTGCCGACCGCCTGAAAGGGCGCGCTGAAG
>JAJAYN010000256.1 GCA_026786225.1 Burkholderiales bacterium
ATTGCATCCTTGTCCGCACTGCTGGCGGTGATGAAATGGCGCCTTGCAATGGTGTTGTAAAACTCATCTACGATCACCTCGCCACTAATCAGTGCCGTCGGTGGTACATAGTCGATGCGCAAATAATCATTGAGTCCGCCACCGACATTTTTCTGTCGCGTTAACCTCTCCAGCGCTGACTTGTCGCCATTGATATAGGCGGCAAAGAATGGAATCGCCCAGCCAAACACATCGTTGGCATAACCCGATTCATAGGTGTGTTCAACCCCGCTCAACGCCACCTGGTAGCGTGCACCGCGAAAATTATTCACCGCCTGCTCCATCATGAACATCGGTGCGGTGGTGTCGTTAGTACCGGAGATGGACAGGTACGGTGCGGTGACATTCTTCGCGGTCGCATTGTCGCCACCAAAGGCAGGCAAAAATGACTGGCCCGCATACGGCACATAGCCCACCGCCGCTTTGATACGCGGATCCTGTACCGTTGCCTTTGAGGTCAGCCGGGGATAATTGTCGGTCAGTTGCGCGCCCAACAACCAGGTCATCGTGGCCCCGCCCATGCTACCGCCAATGCCACCGATACGCGCGGCATCGATACGCAACCCGAAATCAGGATGCGCCAGCATCAAGTCGATCACCGCCTTTACGCTAAACGGCCGCATGGCTTGTAATTCGACAATACGGTCAAAGTTGCGAATGACGTAAAAAAGATCACCGACATCCTCAACTTTCAGGCGTGAAAATCGGCCATCGCCATGGAAGGGTGCCGAAACGATATAGCCATAACTCGCTAGTCGTACCAGAAAGTCGATCGACTTGCCGTCTACCGGACTACCTGCGAGGCCGTGCGAAAACACCAGCAATGGCCAACGCCCGCAACCCGGTGGTGCCGGAAAAATTGCCACGCACGGTTGGCTGGCGAGAATCGATGCCTGTCCGCCGCGTTGCATATGCGGTATGCGCCGGCCATCGGGCAACAGATAATCTGCGCGATTGTTGCTGGTATCGGTCGGGTAACAAGTGATGATGGCGAACTCAACGAGTGAGTTGCGGCGACCCACGTAAAGGTCGTTGTCCGGTACCCTCGGACTGGTTTTCAGGATATCCGGTTCAAGCAGGATATCGCCAACGTAATGATCGTTTGCGCCGGACCAGTAATCGTCCAGCGTACCGCCAAGCTGGTTCATGCGCGCGGTGTCGTGCGCGAGATTGGAACAGGCGACGGGAAAGGCACCAGGTGCGAGCGGTGGGTACTCTACGGACTGGTTACGTGCAGATGGAAACTCTGCGAACGGCCCGGACGTCGACTTTTCGATGCGTTGATTTTTTGACGTGGCGAAACTGGGTGCGACGACACAAGCGCAAAGTAGCGATATCCGTAAAACGCGCCGGCAGAAAATAGGCAAATACGCGCGCATAGCATTCTCCAGCAGTAAGCAATTGGAACGCACATATTTCCTTTTGTTTCATCGACAACACAAATTTTGCGCTGTTCCAGACCAATTTGCACGGGTAAGTAACGGGCGGAAGCCGTAAAAGTTTCACGTAAATTCCAATAGAATGTCACGCACCTCAGGCAACCGACAGAGATTGCCGTGCCGACTTTCGCATTAACAGTCGCTTATGGCGCTTTCGCCTGTAGTCGAATAGACTATTTGTGCGTAATCAAACCAATTCTTGCTGGGAGACGTAATGAATTTCCGCGTTTTGCTGAGCTGTCTCGTTTTCGCTGCCGCTGCGACCACTTCAACCCTCACGACATCGAAGACTTTTCGCTGGGCGTCCTCCGGTGATGTCACAACGCAGGACCCGCATGGCCAGGACGAGAGCTTTACAAAGTCCGTCAACATGATGATCTACGAACGGCTGTTTCAGCCGGGCAAGGATATGTTGGCCACGCCTTGGCTCGCCACGGGATTGAAAGTGACGAGTCCAACGAAGCGGGTGGTGTCACTGCGCCGTGACGTGAAATTTCAGGACGGCACGCCGCTGACCGCTGACGACGTGGTGTTCTCGTTTGAGCGCGCCGCCAAATCGAACCAATACAAAACTTACGCCATCCCCGCTGGAGTGCCGAAAAAAATCGACGACTACACGGTTGAATTTACAACGGCAGCACCGAACCCGGTCGGGCACATCTATCTCGGCGAAGTGCCGATCATGAGCAAAAAATGGGCGGAGAAAAACAGTGCCGTGGCACCGCAGGATTTCAGCACGAAGGAGGTGACGTTCGCCTCGCGCAACGCGATGGGTAGTGGTCCGTTCAAGTTGGTCTCTTATGAGCCGGGCATCAAGACCGTACTGGAAAAAAATCCAGCGTGGTGGGGCATCAAGGACGGGCGCTATGAGAGCAATATTGAAATCATCGAGTACCGCCCCATCACTAATGCGGCGACGCGCATGGCGGCCTTGCAGTCAGGCGAGATCGATTTTGTGCTCGACCCGGCAGTGCAAGACATCTCCAAGCTGAAAGAAGACAAAAACCTCAGAGTCTGGGAAGGCGACGAGACGCGCATCATTTCGATTACCTTCGACCAGGCGCGCGATGAGTTGCTGTTCTCCGACGTGAAAGGCAAGAATCCATTCAAGGACAAGCGCGTTCGCATGGCCCTTTACCAGGCCATCGACGTGAACGCGATCAAGACGTCGATCATGCGCGGTTTGTCCACGCCGACGGGCTTGGCGACGCCCAGCCCCAAGGCCGAAGGAATCCCTGACGCGATGGAGAAGCGGTTTGCGTTTGATCCGGCAGCGGCAAAAAAATTATTGGCCGACGCAGGCTATCCCAATGGCTTTGGCTTCACGCTGCACTGCCCGAATGATCGCTATGTCAACGACGAAAAAATCTGCGTGGCGCTGGCGAGTATGTGGGCGCGTATCGGCGTGACCACCAAAGTTGAAGCGATGCCCAAAGCGCAGTATTTTCAACGCACGCCAAAGAAAGAATTCAGTGCCTGCATGCAGGGCTGGGGCGACAACAACCGCGACGCCATGTTCACGCTAAAGCCGCTGTTTCACAGCCTGAATGACAAGGGGGCCGGCGACACCAACTATGGCAATTTCAAGAACGCCGCGCTCGATGATTTGATCGACAAGGCGGAGCTTGAAATGGACATGGCCAAGCGTCAGACACTGATCAACCAGGCCGTGGAACTGGTGAAAAATGAAGTGCACGTTATTCCGCTACATCGTCAGGTAATTCCCTGGGTATCGCGTGCCAATGTGAGCTTGATCCATCGATCAGACAACAAGTTCGCGCCGATCTGGGTGACGATCAAGTAAGTATTCTCCGCAGGGTGCGACCTTCGGCGGATGCCAGCCATAACCCGGCGAAGGTCAATGCGCCGTTGATAATCAACAACTCCAGCCCGATTTCATAGCTACCGAATAACACGCGCTGATACTTGTCGATAAAGAAGCAGATGACCGGCGCCGTCAGTGCAATGTAGGGCACCAGTCGATCACGAACCACGCGTTTTGTGAGAATGCCGAAGGCAAACAGCCCCAGCAGGGGTCCGTACGTGTAGCCCGCCAGTTTCAGGATCAGCCCGATCATGCTCGGGTTGTCGGCCCACTTGAATGCCATGACCAGCAGCAAGAATAGTGCGGCAAAGCCCAGATGCACGCGGTGGCGCAACTGCGTCCTCTTTGCCTCGCTCAAATCGCTGCGCCGATTTATTCCGAGCAGGTCAATGCAGACGGAGGATGTCAGTGCCGTGATTGCCCCATCAGCGCTCGGAAAAAGGGCGGAGATCAGCGCGATAACAAAGATGACTTGCACCATTGCGGGCAAATGGCCGAGGACGACGGCGGGAAAAATCTTGTCGCCGGTTTCTGTCACGCCTACGGTCGGCGCATATAGGGTGAGCAACCCGCCCAGGTAGAGAAACAGTAAAACGACGCCGAGCATGATGATGCTTAGCGTGATGATGTTCTTCTGTGAATCCGCCAGTGTTTTTACGGAAATATTCTTCTGCATCATTTCCTGATCGAGCCCGGTCATGGCAATGGCGATGAACACGCCGGCGAGAATTTGTTTGCCGAAAAATTTGGCGCTATTGATGTCGGTCGAAAAAATTGTCGAGAGACCACGATCACTCAATTGCGTGAGACTCGCCCCCACCGAAAGTTGTAGACCGTCGAGCACATAGTTCACACAGATCACCAGCCCCGCCAGCATGCACGCGGTCTGCAACGTGTCGGTCCACACAATCGTTTTGACACCGCCTTCATAGGTATAAAGCAGGATCATCACAAGGATGACCAGCGCGGTCACCCAGAACGGCACGTGCAGGCCGTCGAGAATGGCGTCCTGCAGAATTTTTACCACCAGGTATAGCCGCGCAGTCGCACCCAGCGTGCGCGACAACACGAAGAAACCCGCGCCGGTTTTGTATGCAGATGGCCCCATGCGGGTGTCGAGATAGTGGTAAATCGAGGTGAGGTTCAGCTTGTAATAGACCGGCAGGAGCACAAAGGCAATGACGAAATAGCCCAGCAACTGGCCGATGACAATCTGGAAATACGTAAAGGCGCTGGCGCCCACCGCACCCGGAACACTGATAAATGTGACACCGCTTAGCGAGGTACCGATCATCCCGAACGCCACCAGCATCCAGTTGCTTTTGCGGTTGCCGATGAAAAACGATTCGTTGTCCGACTTGCGCGAGGTGAGCCAGGCCACGC
>JAJAYN010000257.1 GCA_026786225.1 Burkholderiales bacterium
CTTATAGATCGTCAGTGGTGCGGGGATGTATTGACATTCGAGGTACAGGCTCAGCGCATCAAGATCGATCTGTTTTGATACGCCAGGATGCTCCAGCAGCGCTTTCAATTCGGACGCGAATGCAAACAATTTGCCGTCCCAGAAGTAATGCAACGGCTTCACGCCGAGGTGATCACGCGCCGCAAAAAGCATTTTTTCTTCGGCATCCCAGGCGGCGAAGGCGAACATGCCCTGCAAATGTTCAAGGGCGCCTTCCTGCCAATGTGCAATCGCCTGCAGGGTGACTTCCGTATCGCCGGCCGTGCGAAAAATGGGTCCGCTCAATTCCAATTGTTGCCGCAGCGCCCGGTAGTTGTAGACCTCGCCGTTGAAGACGATGGTGTGGCGTCTGTCCGGCGTACTCATTGGCTGCAGGCTGGATGCAATATCAATCACGCTAAGCCGGCGATGCCCTAAATTGGCAGGTCCTTGCTGGAAATAGCCCTCTGCATCAGGCCCGCGGTGGGCGAGACGGCGGTTCATTCGTCGTAGCACGTCGTCGGGGTCGCGGGTGACACCGGCAAGATCAACGAATCCGCTTAGGCCGCACATGTCCGCCCCCTGCAGAACACGTCGGTCGCGCGGAATACTATTTTGATTTTATGGGAATGGCTCACCGATGGCTCACGATAAGGCGCTTGAAAAGACTCGGCGCGAAAACCGAGAGTGTACTTGACGCGGATGGCGCTATTGAGAAGCGCGCAGGCAGTTCCCAAAACGCAAAACCAGCAACAAACGCTGAAACACTAGTACTGGCGGGGTGTTTCAGCCAATTTCTGTCTGCGATCCGCACCCACGCTTGTGTTTATAAATTTGTCCCTTAGACCTTTCGTGACGTTGATATCGCTTTCCTGATGAATGTCTTGCGATTATTCTTTTCACGGATGAAAGAATCATGGCCGAACTTTTGGCAATGCTTCTCGACAACAGGTGATCGATTGAAGTGGTGTCGGCACGGCAGCCTGGAAATACACGCACTGGACCGGCTTAGCTTCGCTGTGCCTGGCCGAGCTTCGCAGGGGACGTTGTTTGAATAGAAGTACGCGTAGTAAACGACGCAGGCGCCAAACCATTCATTTAACATAATATAAATTATGCGCTAAAATGCACAATCGCCAACGGCAGCATCGGTCATCACGAACAGGTTTCCATCCGGTCCTTGATGCATCGCGAATTCGCCCGAGTTTACCGTCGAAAATTAGTTCTTCCGATACCACCTTGTCGCCATTGAGCGTGCGCCGCACTAACGTCTGGTGCGCGAGGTGCCGACAAACAAATTGCCCTTCCATTTTGGGAAATGTCTGGCGGCACAGCACGCTCCTTGTTCAGACTCCTATCCCACTACGCCGGTCAATTTGTCGTCAGCACCAGCAGATGTCTGCACCTTCTCACTAAGTGTACCGGTCTCCAGCATCGCTGTCAGCTGATCTGGTGCCAGTGGCCTGCTGATGACATAGCCCTGCATTTCGTCGCATTTGAGGCGCCGCAGCGATTGCACCTGCTCTTGCGTCTCCACCCCCTCCGCAATGACCTTGAGATTGAGCGCATGTGCGAGCGAGATGATGGTGGCCACGATCGTCATGTTCTGCGGAACATCGATCATGCCATTGATGAATGTGCGATCTATCTTGAGGGCGTTGATCGGCAGATTCGCAAGATAGGCGAGCGAAGAATGGCCGGTACCAAAATCATCGATGGTGATGTTTACGCCCATGTCGCGAATCGCCCGCAGTTTGTCGGTGCTGCTCTTGATGTCCACCATCAACATGCTTTCGGTGATTTCGATCTCCAGGCCCACACCGTCACCACCGGCCTCGCGTAGAACGTTTTGTACCTCGCTCACGAAATCCTTGCGCGCCAACTGGATCGCGGAGACATTTACCGCGATGCGGGGTGGCCGCAAACCATCTGATGACCACTTTCCGTAATCTGTCATCGCTCGTCGCAGCGCCCACAGGCCAAGCTCGTTGATCATGCCGGTTACTTCGAGTATGGGAATCAAATTGCCCGGCAATTCAAGCCCGCGCTCAGGGTTTTCCCAGCGCATCAGTGCTTCCAGACCGCTGAGGTGGCCGCTGACCAGATCGATCTTGGGCTGGTAATGCAGGACAAACTGCTCTTTTTCCAGCGCTCGCCTGAGCTTGCTTTCGAGCATCAGGCTGTGCGCTGCTGTCGCATTCATCGCCGGCTGGTAGAAAAGATAGCGCTCGCCCGAGTTTTTGGCTTTCTTGAGGGCCGCTTCGGCGTTACTCAACAGTGTGTCCCCCGTCAGTCCATCGACGGGGAACATGGCAATGCCGCCGCTTACCGCAATCGAGAGCTCACTTTCCGCCAGCACAAAGGGCTCGCGCAATGCAGCGGTTACCGGTCCGACAAGCAGGTGCGCTATCTTGGCGGCATCGCGGACATCGGTGACGATCCCGGCGAAACAGTCTGCGGAGATGCGCGCGAGATTATCGGCATCCGGCCACACCAACTTGAGGCGCCGCGCCAGCTCGCACAGCAAGGTATCACCGGCATGACGTCCCAGCGTTTCGTTGACGCTGCGGAACCGTTGTACATCGATCAGGACAAGGGCGATCCGGCTGTCAGTTTGTTTCGCCTGCTGGATGTTGGGCATCAACCGTTCCAGCAGCAGCGCTCGATTGGGAAGTCCGGTCAGTGCATCGTAATAGGCCAGATAGTTGAGCTTTTCTTCCTTGCCGATGACTTCCATGGCGAACGAAATATCAGCGGACAATTCTGACAGCAGCTTGATGGTCTCCTCATCGAAAAAATTCCGCTCCTTCGACAAGATTGAAAGGACCCCCGTCGCGGTTCCTTCCAC
Organism: Burkholderiales bacterium; assembly: GCA_026786225.1. Lineage (GTDB taxonomy): Bacteria > Pseudomonadota > Gammaproteobacteria > Burkholderiales > Usitatibacteraceae > UKL13-2. The sequence continues at coordinate 2,867 of JAJAYN010000257.1, forward strand.
AATGAGCGGCAGTGAAATGACGGACCGGAAGCCGCGTTTGATCGCATTCTGCCTTCCCTCTCCTACTACGTCTTGCTGACCTAGCAGGTCGGTGACGACCACCGGCCTGCGTTCGCGAACGGAACGTCCGATTGTGCCGTGTCCCTCGGGTACATCGTCGCGTGCCGCCGCCTTCACGTTCC
>JAJAYN010000258.1 GCA_026786225.1 Burkholderiales bacterium
ATGTGGATATCAAAAGTGCGTTTGCCGCCGCGCGGGAGAGGGCAGGTCAGAATGATAGAATTTTGGTGTTTGGATCGTTCTACACGGTGGCTGACATTCTCGGTGCCGCCCGGTAAGAACGCTTCCGTTTTCTGATCGTCTTTCGGTCACGGCGCGACAACTATTTGAGAAGCACATGGCATCGACAAAATCTCCCGAACTTAGCGCAACCGAAATTGAATTGAAACGTCGGGGCCGGCGACGACTCATCGGTGCCGCGACGATAGGCCTGTTGGGGATCGTCTTCCTGCCGATGATTTTTGATGGCGAGCCCAGGCGCAGCCCGGTCGGTTCCGCATTGAAAAAACAGGAAATCTCGGTGCAGGTCCCCCCCAAGGAAGGGCAACCGGCACTGCCGACGCCGACGGCTGCACCCGTACCTGCCGCGACCGCGACGCCACCTACACTGGTGGAGCCAGTCAAGCAGGCTGCCGTCGCCGCTTCCAAACCTGCGCCGGAAACACCGGTCGCCAAGCCAACCGTGGCGACCGTCGCGAGCACGATTGAAAAACCTGAACCCGCAACCAAAGCGCCAGTGGCAGCAGAAAGCCCGAAAAAAGGTTTTGCGGTACAACTGGGTGTAATTGCCGACGTGGACAACGCCAAACTCACCATCGCGAAAATGAAGGACGCCAAGCTGCCCGTCTATTCGGAGAGCATTCCGATCAAAAGCGGTGCGGCCACGCGCGTGCGTATCGGGCCGTTTGCCAGCCGCGAAAAGGCCGATGCAGCGCTTGTGCAAATCAAGCTTGCAGGCAGTGACGGCAAGATTATTCCCCTCCAATAGCAGCCCATGAACGAGCTGGATTACGCCATCATCGCCGTGGTGCTGGTGTCGCTGGGTGTTGGTGCATGGCGCGGTGCGATTCGCGAAGTCATCAACATTGCGGGCTGGGTATTGGCCTTCTTTTTGGCGCATGCACTGAGCGCGACGCTCGCACCTTATTTCGCCGACTGGATGGCAGAGCCGGTCTATCGCTCGGTCGTGGCATGGATTGTCATCTTTGTGGCGGTACTCATTTTTGCCGCGCTATTGGCGTGTTTGCTTTCGGAACTCGTGCGAAAATTGGGCTTGAGCGGTTTGGATAGAGTGTTAGGTGCGATGGTGGGGTTGCTTCGTGGTGGTTTGGTGGTGATCGTGCTGGCGCTGGCGGCGGGAATGACCAAGTTTCCGGATTCAGCGCTATGGAAAAACGCCGCGTTGACGCCACCTGTAGAAGTCGCAGCGCTTTACGCACGGGCATTGCTGCCACAAAGCCTGGCTGCCAAAATTTCGTACCGCTCACCAGCGACTGCCAAAACTTGATTACTCGTGCGGCACGAACAGGCTTGAACCGATAAAGGATTTCCCATGTGCGGCATCGTTGGCATTGTCTCCAAAAGCCCGGTTAATCAGTTGCTCTATGACGGCCTGACGGTATTGCAGCATCGCGGGCAGGATGCAGCCGGCATCGTCACTGCCGATGGCCGCACGTTTCATATGCACAAGGACAAGGGCCTGGTGCGCTACGTATTCCGTACCCGCGATATGCGCGGCCTGACCGGCAATATGGGTATCGCCCATTGCCGGTATCCGACGGCAGGTTCGGCCGCGAGCGCGGCGGAGTCCCAGCCCTTCTACGTGAATTCCCCCTTTGGCATTGTGCTTGGACATAACGGCAATCTGGTCAACACGGCAGAATTGCAGCGCAAGCTTTTTCAGGACGATCTTCGTCATGTCAATACCAATTCCGATTCGGAAGTGTTGCTCAATGTGCTGGCGCATGAATTAACGCAGTCCGCAAAGGGCCAGCGGCTCGACCCAGACGCTATTTTCGCAGCGGTCGCAGGTGTACATCGGCGCGCGCGCGGTGCGTATGCAATCGTCGCCATGATCGCCGGTTACGGTCTGCTTGCGTTTCGCGATCCGCACGGGATTCGACCTCTGATTATCGGCAAACGTGCGACGGACAATGGCGTCGAATTCATGGTGGCATCGGAAAGTGTGGCACTCGATACCCTGGGTTTTGAAATCATGCGCGACGTTGCACCGGGCGAAGCGATTTTGATCGATACCTCGGGTAATTTTTTCAGCCGGCAATGCGCCGAAAACGCCACCCTGAACCCGTGTATTTTCGAGTACGTATATCTGGCCCGTCCCGACTCGGTGATCGATGGCTTTTCTGTCTATGAAACGCGCGCGTTGATGGGCCGTTCACTTGCTGAAAAAATCAAGCGCGATCATCCCAATCTCGAAATCGACGTGGTGATACCGATCCCCGATACCAGCCGTCCTTCTGCTGTGGAAGTGGCGCAGGTGCTGGGCGTGAAATATCGCGAAGGCTTTATCAAGAATCGCTATATCGGCCGCACCTTCATCATGCCGGGACAGGAAGAGCGCAAAAAATCCGTGCGGCAGAAACTGAATGCGATGGCCGTTGAGTTCAGGGGCAAGAACGTATTGTTGGTGGACGACTCGATCGTACGCGGGACGACGTCGCGAGAAATCGTACAGATGGCGCGCGACTGCGGTGCCAAAAAAGTTTACTTTGCATCGGCCGCGCCGCCGGTGCGCTTTGCAAATGTGTACGGCATCGACATGCCATCGCGCTCGGAACTGATCGCGGCAAACCGCGATGCAAAACAAATTGCGGTGGCCATTGGTGCAGACGAAGTGTTCTACCAGGACCTATCGGATTTGATCGAGGACGTGCGTGCTTGCAATCCGCACATCAAGCAATTTGACGCGTCCTGCTTTGACGGACATTACATTACCGGTGGCGTATCGGCTGAGTATCTTGCCGGCCTGGAGGCCAATCGTTCGGAGCAAGCCAAAGGCGATATGACAGGTCACGGCGATGCGGGGACCGACGGGCAAGGCCAGCAGGCCAATCAGTTGGACCTCGGTTTCTCGACGGTTGACTGATGGCGCAGGAATCTGACAAGCCGGGCTTCGATACGCTCGCGGTACGCGCGGGGCTGTTGCGCAGCGATTTCCAGGAACACTCCGAAACACTGTTCCTCACCTCAAGCTTTGTTTACAAGAGTGCCGCCGAGGCCGCCCGCAAGTTCGCCAACGAAGAACCCGGATACCTGTACTCACGGTTTACCAACCCCACCGTGACGATGTTTCAGGATCGTCTTGCTGCGCTGGAAGGTGCCGAAGCGTGCGTGGCGACCTCAACCGGGATGGCCGCCATTGCGAGTACGGTGATGGGACTGCTGAAGAGCGGGGACCACATGATTTCGTCGCGCAGCGTGTTTGGTACGGTGGTGCCACTGTTCGATCAAATCTGCAAGAAATTCGGCGTTGAGACGACCTGGGTTTCGGCCGCCAATGTTGATGAATGGCGAAGCGCGGTTCGCCCCAATACGCCCTTGCTGTTTTGCGAAACACCCTCGAACCCCCTCGCGGAGATTTGTGATATCGCGGCACTTGCCGGGATTGCGCACAAGGCAGGTGCGATATTCGCGGTCGACAATTGTTTGCTGACACCCGCATTGCAGCGGCCGCTGGAGCAGGG
>JAJAYN010000259.1 GCA_026786225.1 Burkholderiales bacterium
CAGCTACAACCGTTTCAATCAACTCGGTCTGACCGGGACATGCAATTCCATACCCAACACGTTTGCCTATCGCGGCGATGTCACGGGATTCAACAACAACAACAAATCCTGCGCCTACGATTACGGCAAGGACTTCAGTTTGCAGCAACCGGTGGACCGCCTGAATTTTGTCGGGCGTGGCGCGTTCAATTTCACTGCCAATACAACGGGTACCGTGGAAGTGACGGCATCCAATGTGAAATCGCATAACGAGTACACCCCTAATCAGATCACGACAGTCGCGCGCGGCGCCAATTACCCGGTGTTCCAGCAAACATTCAATACGACGACCGGGGCATTCGACGTCGTGCGGGATGCAAGCGGCAACCCGGTTCGTGCACCTTACTATCAGGATCTTACCGGGGTTATACCCGGGTACGACAATACCAAGCCGATTCGTATTCGCTGGCGTTGCCTGGAGTGCGGTACCCGCCAACAGGAAACCGAGACCGACGCTTATCGCGTGCTGCTGGGTCTCGAAGGCACTATCGATAAATGGGATTATCGCCTCGGCGTTTCCACGGCCGGCAGCAAAGCAACGACGACCTACCTCGATGGCTATCTGGATGAAGTGAAAACCTTCCGCGCCATGGGCACCGGCTTGATCAATCCTTTCCTGCGTGCGGGGCAGACGCAGACGGCGGCCGCGCTGGCGTTGATCGAAGGAGCCAAATTTCGCGGTGCCCTTTACGGTGGCGAAGCCAAACTGCTTCAGGCAGATGGTGTGCTTTCCGGCGATGTTTACACCCTGCCCGCCGGTCCCTTGGGCGCGGCCATCGGCTTCGACGCGCGCAATGAGAGTTTCCAGTTCACCAACGGCACGATCGGTCAACCGGCCATCATTGGCGCCGGCTCGCCCGCGACCTTGGCCAAGGCCGAGCGGGATATCGCCGCCGTTTTCGCGGAACTGAATGTGCCGATCGTCAAAACGCTCAGCGCACAGTTAGCGATTCGCCACGACAAGTACAGCGATTTTGGAAACACCACTAATCCAAAGGTGGCATTGCGCTGGCAGCCGGCGGAATCGGCGCTGTTCCGTGGTTCCTACAATAAAGGGTTTCATGCGCCCGATTTTGGGCCGTTGTACGCAGGCGAAACGCAAGGCCAGTTCAACAGCGACGTGAACGATCCGGTGCTCTGTCCCAACGGCGGAAATGGCATCGGTTGCAAGATTCGACCGGCAACGCTGACCGGCGGCAACCCGAACCTGAAGCCCGAGAAATCCAAGCAATGGTCGGTCGGCATGGTGGTCCAGCCCGTTGCATGGTTCAGTGCCAGCGTGGCTTCTTTCGGCGTCGAGATCAACGACCGTATTTCCAGCCGTACACCACAGGAAATACTCGCAAAGTTTCAGACGCTGGGCCAGTTCATCATTCGCAACCCGACCACTAATGAAATCACCGTAATCCGCAGCGGTTTTATCAACGTCGCCGGAGACGAAGTGCGTGGAGCGGACTTGAACCTGACATTCAACTTCAAGAACGCAATGGGGAAATGGGTTGGGCGGCTGGATGGCACCTATCTGAAGAGCTACAAGACCCGCAAGGATGTCAGCGACCCGGGGACGGAACTGGTCGGCCAGTTCGGCAACTTCGATACACTTTGGGACTTGAAGCTGCGCTGGAAACATAACGCCTCGGTCACTTGGTCCGACGGCCCGTGGACCGGCACGTTAGGCCAAACCTATGCGTCGAGCTACAACGAAGAAGTGGATGGTTACGGCAGTGGCGTGAATCTGCAAAACAAGGGCTTCCAGTCGAAAATCAAGGCTTATATTCTGTACAACGTATCGGCCAGCTATACCGGCTTCAAGAACCTGACGTTGCGTGCCGGCATCAAGAATTTGCTGAACACGGATCCGCCGTTTTCGTTGCATAACGTGGATAACATCGCAGGAGCGGGTTGGGATGCGCGCGTTGCCGATCCGCGTGGTCGTGCCTATACGCTGAGCGCGACTTACGCGTTTTAAGCGGTCGGCCAATGTCCGAGGGGCGCCATCTGGTTGGTGCCCCTTTTTATCGCGAGTCGGGAGCGCGATTCAGTTGATACTTGAACATGAATCGTCGTCAATTTAGTTATTGGCTGACAGCACTCGCCGCAACCAGCCTGTTCTGCGGCAACGTGTTCGCGCGGCGTCATCCGGCGGTTATGCGCCGCCTGATTCGCGCGCCCGCACTAAAGTCGGGCGCTGTTGTGGGCTTGATCGCCCCCGGCGGTGTCGTCGATGACAGCATCATCCAGTCATGTGTGAAGAATCTGGAATCGCTGGGTTTCACGGTCAAGCCGGGCGCCAGCCTGCGTGCAGCGCGCGGCGGATACGCGGGAACAGTGGCGCAGCGCATTGCCGATTTACACGCTATGTTTGAGGACCGCGAGGTCGCTGCCATCTGGACCGCGCGCGGCGGCTCCGGCTGCACAAGCCTGCTGCCGCATATTCGTTACGACCTCATCCGCCGACATCCGAAAATCCTGATCGGCTATTCGGATATCACGGCGCTGCACCTGGCACTATATCGGCGTGCCGGACTGGTGACATTTCATGGTCCGGTGGCGTGGTCAACGCCCAACGATTACGCTGTCAGCCAGATGCAGGCCGTGCTAATGAATCCGCGCTCGCAAACCGAAATCTATATGTCGGTCGAGAACGAGAGGAAGGTGACAACGCAGTCTGAATTTTCGCTGCGCACATTCCGGCACGGTGTCGCCGAAGGTCGCTTGATCGGTGGCAATCTGAGCGTCCTAAGTGCCCTGATCGGTACGCCGTATGCGGCTGAGATTGAAAACCATCTCGTCTTTCTCGAAGACGTTCGCGAGCCACCCTACCGCATCGACCGCATGCTCACGCAATTGCAACAAAGCGTCGGCAATCGCGGCGAGCGCGACGGACTAAAACGCGCCGCTGGCATCATGCTGGGCGTATTTTCGCGAAGCCGCGCCACCGACAGCGACGCTTCACTGACGCTTGAAGAAGTGCTCGACGATCATTTCGCCGCACTACCCATTCCCGCCGTCAGCGGATATTCTTTTGGTCATATTGCGCATCAGTTCACCATTCCCATGGGGATCAATGCGCGGCTAGATACGCAAAGTCAGACGCTGACGTTGCTTGAAGCTGCCGTACAGGGTTAACACGGATAAGTAGTTTGGCCGAGCCTGTGCCTCGCCCCTTGTGGGAGTGGGTTGAGCCGGGAATTGGCGTCCCGTGGGACGCGCCCGCGTGACGAACAGTGGCGGCAGCGAATGATGTTTCCTGCATGGACCCACGAAACCCCCGCTTTACCCCTTCTTCCCAGCGAGAAGGAATAAAACACAAACACAAGCACCGGCGCGCTTTCTAAGCCCTTTCGACTTGCGAGCCTTGCCAGTGCTGGCGTTTTTCTTGTTTTTGCGGGTACTACCATCTCGTCGCCAGCGGCACCGCTTCCCTGCTGAACTTTGGCGCCAATTCCTTCTAAGCATTCTTAGGGTCGTAGGCGTTTTGCAGATTGGGCCAGAACTCTGCATCGCTGCCGAAGTAGCGCGCAAGCTGCAGTCAAGTATTGGGCCTGACGCCGCGACGCGCCAGAACGCTTTTCTTGTTGCGCAATGCCGGCACGCGCCGGCCGATGGCGAGCGCTTGCGCCGCTTCGCCACCGGCGGGATCAATACCTTGATCAAAGGCCGGGAAAGCGTGGCCGAAAAATGCGCAGCCTCAATCGCAAACCCATCTTTGATTCTGCGCGCATGAACGTAAATTCCAGCCGCCGTTTCACCGCATCACCAGGTTAGAACAAATTCACCGTGCTTGCCCTTGCTTTGTATGCAAATTGGTAGCAAAGTGGTACTTGTATTGGGAATTGGCTCGCTAGATCGCCCTTCATGAAGGCGCAATCGGGCAGGATTCGAAAATCTACTCATATCTCAGGGGGAAACAACATGCTTTTTCACAAGAAGCCGTTAGCCATGGCCGTCATATTGGCCCTATCCAGTTGCACCGTCCCATTGCTGGTTCAAGCACAAGCCGCGGTGCCGCAGACTGAGGAAGAAGCCAGGAAGGCGGAAGACGTCAGGAAAGCCGCCGAGCTTGCGAAAGCCGAGGCAGCGAGAAAGGCCGCGGACGCCGCCAGGATCCAGCAGGTCGATGCCATCACCATCACCGGTATCCGCGCGTCGCTGCAAAAATCCATCGAAGTAAAGCGCGATTCCGGCGCCAATATTGAAGTCATCACCGCGGAGGATGTCGGCAAGATGCCCGACAAAAATCTGGCCGATTCCCTGCAGCGCCTGGCGGGTGTCGCGGTCCGCACCGATTACGACGAGGCGGAAAAGGTGTCACTGCGCGGTACCAACCCGGATATGAGCCTGATCCTGTTCAACGGCCATACGGTGAGTGGCGGCGATTGGTACATCTCCGATCAGCTCTCCAGCAGCCGCAGTACCAGCCTGAGCCTGATCCCTTCCTCAGTGCTGAATCAGGCGCTCGTCTACAAAACGTCGCAAGCCAATCTCGCTGATGGTGGATTGGCAGGCACCATCAATGTCACGACCAGAAAACCCCTCGATGCGGCGAAAAGCTTCGGCGGCGTCGTCAGTGCCGGGGGCGTCTATGCGACCTTGCCGGACAAAACATCGCCCAATCTCAATGCAAGCCTGAACTGTAAGAACGAAGACAAAACATTTGGCCTGATTGGGCAAGCTTTCGCCGAAAAGCGCTATCTGCGGCGCGATTCGGTGTCGCGTTTCGCTTACACCACCAGCAGCGGCTGGGGGGTGATCGACACGGCCACCATGAAGGGCATTACCGATGCGTCGCTGGCC
>JAJAYN010000260.1 GCA_026786225.1 Burkholderiales bacterium
CCGAACAAGTGGCCGAGATTGTGGACAGAGGGGTTGCCGGCGTAGAAACCGACGGCGTTGTTGCCATGCTGCTGTAACAAAGACGCCACGCGATCAGCGGCAAACTCGAACGCCTCATCCCAACTGATTTCCTGCCAGTCTTTACCAGTTCGCTTCATCGGCCTGCGCAGGCGGTCAGGATCTTCATGAATATCCTTGAGCGCGACGGCCTTCGGGCAGATGTGGCCGCGACTGAAAGGGTCGGCATCATCGCCGCGAATGGAAATTATTTTCTCCCCTTCAATCTTGAATTCGAGGCCGCAGATGGCCTCGCAAAGATTGCAGGCACGATATTCAACTCTCAACGGTTCGTTCATATTCCGCTCACTCAGGGTTCATTGGACTACTTTTGGGGTCGCGCGCTGGCTTGGCGGGATGGGCTGCAAGGCGCGCGACGACGGGAATGGTACTCCCTTCGCAAGGAGCGCAACGCCGCAGACCGCCCGTCAAGCCAGCGCCCGGAGGGTTTTGATGATATTGGCCCATCTGCGGCGTTGCGAAGAACGGTTGAGAGATGGAATATCAACGCGTCCTTCACGCCTTGCAGATGGGCCAATCTCATCAAAACGCGATCCCCAAAAGAAGTCCAATGAACCCCGTATGTTCAATCAGGATTTTGCTGCCGATCAGGATCAATACAATACCCCCGAAAACTTCTGCGCGTTTGGCCATCGATTTTCCGAGTCGTGCGCCGAACCAGACGGCGGGCAGGCAAAGAAGAAATGTCACCACACCAATGATGGTCACGGTCTCCACCAGGCTAATCTCAAGCAACGAAAAGCTGATACCGACGGCGAAGGCATCGAGGCTGGTTGCGATCGACAAAATAAGGAGCTTGTCATTTCGAAACGGCGATGCGACTTTTTCCTCCGCCGCATTTCTGGACTCAACAATCATCTTGACGCCCAGCGCGACTAGCAATACGAACGCGATCCAGTGATCGTAAGCGGCGAGCGCATTGGCAAAAAATGCGCCGATAAAATATCCGCCCAGCGGCATCAGCGCCTGAAAGACACCGAAGAACAGAGCCATTTTCAATGCGTCCTGCCAACGCAATACCTTGACGGAAAGTCCGCTGGCAATTGCAACCGCCACGGCATCCATCGCGAGCCCCAGCGCGGTTGCCAGCGTCGTAACAAACACGCTAATAGCTCAGCGCGAAAGAACCCGGCGCAATATTGAGCGTGGCAATTGCGCCATAGGGCAACGTGAGTTTTTTCGCGACATGACCGAACGGCAAGCCGGTCAGGACAGGAATCGGCAACAGTTCGCGCAAGGTTTCAATCACGTGCTCCATCGCGTACGGGAAACGATCCGGCTCCGGCAGGCAATCGGTAAAATCAGCCAGAATTATTGCCTTCTGTTTCTGCAGCACGCCAGCATGAAAAAGTTGCAGCAGCATGCGCTCGATGGCGTAGGGCGCTTCGCCGATTTCTTCGAGAAATAAAATGCCGCCCTCGATATCAGGCAAAAATGGTGAGCCCACCAGGTGCGCAAGCAACGACAGATTGCTTCCCCACAGCGGGCCGCTGATGGTGCGCGGGCGATAGGTGAAGCTGTCGATGAACGGGCCCGCATTGACTGCGTCGCCCGCGAGGGCAGGCCAGCAATGCGCCTCCATGAACGCGTGGTCAATCTGTGTTTCTGGTTTGTCGTCTGAGCCACCGAAATCGATCGCGGCACCGGGGCCGGCGAAGGTGATCAGGTTCGCTTGTGACAACGCGGCCAGATTGAATGCAGTGAAATCGCTGAACCCGACAAACGTCTTTTGGCTCTTTGCGACCGCGTCCCAGTCGATGCGGTGCAGCAGGCGCGACCAGCCATAGCCACCGCGAACCATCATCATCGCGTCAATGGTCGAATCGGCGAGCATGCTGTGAAAAGAAGACAGACGCTCTACGTCGGTACCGGAGAAATAGCGCCACTGTTTATCCACCTCGGGTGCGATGACGACGCGATAACCGCGCTCCACAAGTGCATCAACGGCCGCATTCATTCTTGGCAGATTGACCACGCCAGAGGGTGCAAACAAGCCGATGGATCCACCCGGCAAAAGTGGTTTTGGTGCGGTGAAACGTCCAGGGTTCAAGATTTTTGTCGCATTTCATTAAAAGCGATGAGATTGCCGTCGGGGTCCCGGACTACAAACGATCGCGACCCCCATCGGTTTTCCTGCGGCGGATGAACGACATGATCACCTTCTGGAATTTGCACGAAGCGCTTGTCTGCATCGTGGATATCCAGGTGCAGAGTGGATGCGTGCGGCGCGTGAGGGTTTTGCATTTCGATTTCGTCGTTGCGTTCCGCGAGCATCACGCGGACGCCGCCGCCATTAAGAATTAGCCCTTTCTTGCCATGGTTGTCGGTCCACTCACTCAAGACTTGCCAACCGAGGACGTCTACATAGAACTTCCGTGACGCATTCAAATCGCGCGGCGTAAAAAATAGATGATCAAAACGGTCGGAAGTCATTCTGGGGCCACCTTTCCTAGCGCCGTAACGCTTGCGCGTCGACGACGGCGAGCGCCGTCATATTGACGATGCGCCGCACGGTGGCCGTCGGCGTGACGATATGTACCGGCATCGCACTTCCCAGCAAAATCGGGCCAATCGTAATGCCACCGCCGGATGCCGTTTTCAGCAGGTTGAACGCGATGTTGGCTGCATCGAGTGTCGGCATGATCAATAGATTGGCTTCGCCTTTCAAACGCGAACCAGGAAAGCTCGCGCGCCGAACGGCTTCGGAAAGCGCCGCGTCGCCGTGCATTTCGCCGTCAATTTCAAGATCCGGTGCCTGCAGGTTGATCAGTCCAAGCGCGATGCGCATCTTGACGGCCGACGGTGCATCGGACGTGCCGAAGCTCGAGTGTGAGAGTAGTGCTGCCTTTGGTATCACACCGAATCGGCGAATCTCTTCTGCCGCGAGCAAGGTCATCTCGGCGATTTGTTCCGGCGTGGGGTCGTGATTAACGTAGGTGTCGCAAATAAAAATGGTGCGCGTGGGCAGCATCAGTACGTTCATCGCGTAATAGTTATTGATGCCTTTGCGGCGGCCAATAACCTGATCGACATAATGCAGATGCAGGTCATGTGTACCGAAAGTGCCACAAACCATGCCGTCTGCTTCGCCTTTATGCATCATCATCGCGCCGATCAA
>JAJAYN010000261.1 GCA_026786225.1 Burkholderiales bacterium
GCCACCGGTCAAATGAGGCGGTTGCCGTATCGCGCAGCAGTTGCGCGCTGACTTTAGTCACTCGTTGGTCTTGTCCCCGATCGTGCCGCCGTTCTCCGCGCCGACGCCGGCCAGATTACTCATGATCCGGCGCGCGATCAGATTGAGCGGTGCCACCATCTCGGCAGCGCCGATGTCGATGGCTTCCTTGGGCATGCCAAACACGATGGAACTTGCTTCGTCCTGCGCCAGCGTAAAGGCACCGGTCTTGCGCATTGCCAGCAATCCCTGCGCGCCATCCTTGCCCATGCCCGTTAGAATCACGCCGATCGCATCAGCACCGGCTGATTCGGCGGCGGATTGAAACAACACATCGACGGAAGGGCGGTGCAGATTCACCGCTGCGTCACTGCCGATTTTTATGCCGTAGCCGCGCGCGCCGAAACGTTCCAGCCGCAAATGAAAGCCCCCTGGGGCGATGTACGCATGGCCCGGTAGAACCGGTTCGTTGTCTTCGGCTTCCTTGACGGTAATCTTGCAAAGTCCGTCAAGGCGTTTGGCAAACAGCTTGGTGAAAGTGCCAGGCATGTGCTGCGCTATGAGAATGGGCGGGCAGTCTTCAGGCACGGCGACGAGAATATCTTTTAGTGCCTCCGCGCCGCCAGTGGACGCTCCCATGACGATTACCCGGTTTTGTATTGTTGCGGCCTTACCGAGCATCGGCAACACCTCATCAGCATCGACCGCGCGATTGATATCGAGCGGCTCGATTTTGTCGCGTGCGGCATACGCACCACGGATTTTTTCAACGATCAATTGGGCGTAATCATCGTCGGTGGATTCTCCGGCGACTGGTTTGCCAACAAAATCTACCGCGCCCATGGCCAGCGCGCGAAACGCAATATCGGAGCCTTCTTGCGTATGCGACGAGAGCATCACGACAGGCATCGGTCGCACCCGCATCAATCGTTTCAGGAATGAGAGCCCGTTCATGTTTGGCATTTAGAAATCGATTTTCAACCACGTCCGGGTTCAAAGAGCGAATCATTTCGCGCGCCACCAGTGGATCCGGTGCCGCGCCGACTACCATCATGTCGGTCTGCTCGTTGATAATTTCTTTCAGAATATTTCGGATCAGCGCCGAGTCGTCGACTATCAGTACTTTGATCTTCACTTGAATATCTCCACATCACCACCCACCACTACGTTGCGCAGTCGCAGGTTGTATTCACTTTCACGCTCCACAATCGTATGGTTGTGGAGTTCCTTGATTTTCTTCACCAGCACTCTGCCAGTGGCGGGGAAAAAATACAGCTTGCGGGGATTCACGCCCAGCAAGTCCTCTGCAACGATTTTGATCCGTTCGTTATGCAGGTATTCGGTCACAAAATTCGCATTGGCCTCGCCGATGCTGTTGACGGTAAAGCCTCGTAATACGTTGCCGCCGCCAAAAACCTTCGCCTCCATATTTTCGCGCTTCGCGCCCATCTTAAGCAACTGATTGATGAGGATTTCCATCGCAAATGTGCCGTATCTCGCCGACATTGAAATTGGATTGGCTGGATCCTGCTCGCTACGCGGCAACATGAAGTGATTCATACCCCCGACACCTGCGCGGGGATCACGCAGGCAAGCCGTCACGCACGAACCCAGCACGGTAACCAAAACCATATTCTTGTCCGTCGCGAAATACTCACCGGGCAGGATTTTGGCCGCTTCGACACCAAAATGCCGATCAAAATATCGGACAGGATAGTTTTCGCCGCGTTTGTTATCGGTTGTTTCCGCGCTGCTCATGGTCAGGTAGCCAGTTCGTAGACTGTCTTCCCACGGCTGCGAAAAATGTCGCCGGCGTTATAGAAGAAATTTTCCGAGTGTCCAGCGAACAACAGTCCGTCCGGGCGCAACAACGGCATGAAGCGCGCCAGTATTTTGGCCTGTGTCGCCTTGTTGAAATAGATCATTCCGTTGCGACAAAAAATGGCAGCGACGGGGGCCTCGATGTCCCAGGGACCGTCGTGCAGATTGGTCTGGCGGAACTCCACCAGACGCTGTACTTCCGGACGAATCCGCGCAAACCCTGCCTGTGCCCCGGCACCCTTCAGGAAGAATTTCTTCAGACGCTGCGGTGAAAGTGATTCAAGTTTTTCCATTGAATACACGCCGCGCTCAGCGGTTGCAAGCGCATCGGTATCGAGGTCTGAAGCAATGATGCGAACAGGCGGTTGGTCGGTGGCAAATGCTTCAATCACGGCCATCGCGATCGAGTAGGGCTCTTCGCCAGTGGAACAAGCAGCACTCCAAACCACCAGCGGCTCCGTTGTCACCATGCCTGTCAAATGTTCGACGAGAATCGGGAAGTGGTGCGGCTCACGAAAAAAGTAGGTGAGGTTAGTCGTTAGCGCATTAATAAATTTGACGCGCTCGTCGTCTCCACTGGACTCGACGAAATCGAGATACTCGCCGAATGTTGAAAAATTCAGTTGGCGCAGCCGCCTGGAAAGGCGGCTATATGCCATCGGTTTCTTGTTGCTGTTTAGCGAAATGCCGGCATCGTCGAAGATCATTTGCTGCAGACGACGAAAATCTGCATCTGAAAAATCGAAACTTTTGAATACCGGGGAACCGGACGGCGCGCTAACGCCTGGTTTCGCATTAGCGCTTGCATTCGTGCGGCTGAGTTTATTCGGGGCGTCAATGTTCATTCTGCATCCCTCGCCGCCAGATCGCGCCAAGCGGTCAGGATTTCTTTGGCGTCTGCCCAAAATTTCTGGCTTCGTTCGGTACCGACAGACATTGCCAGCCGATTGGTCACGGATTTTGCCGTGAACGCCAGATCACGCAACGTTTTTGCATCGAGTAACTCAGCACCAAGCAAATCTATTTCGTCACTTTGCGTCGTCTCCAATCGCAGAAGTAACTGCATTTTTGCAGCGACAATTGGTGGCAGATCCTGCGCTTTGGACGCATGTTTGCGGGCGATCGGCGCTGTTGCGTCGGGCGCGTCATCTGCACGATCCGGATCGATGGAATCGAGCGTGTCAATGAGTCCAATTTCAAGCAATGCACTGATTTGCGAATACAACAAGTCGCTCAGGCTGCCGGCACGATCAAGCAAATCCCCTAGCGTTCTCTCGCCGTCGATCAAAAACAGAACGGCGCGCAGTTTTGGCGAAATATCCGACGTGCGGGCGCGCATTTTTCCCGTGCCTTCTTCGGTACGCTTCAAAACACTGTCACGCCGCATAAACTTAGCGACCATGAAGCTTGTCCGCCGCCACCTGCGGCTCCTGTGCAATAGAGTGGGCGACGCTGACCAGATAGGTTGCATCAAGGATGAGCGCTACACGACCATCTCCCAGGATCGTTGCGCCGGAAACACCTTTTACACGGCGATAGTTGGCTTCAAGGCTTTTCAGTACGACTTGCATCTGTCCGATGAGCTCATCAACCTGCAGGGCAGTGCGCATGTCGTCGACCTCAAGTATGACAAGAATGCCGGTGCCGTCCGTTGCACTGGGAAGGTTGAATAACTCCGCCAGGGAAGTGATGGGAATGTACTCACCCCTCACCATCAGGACCCTTGCGCCGTTTACCGTTTTTATCTCTGAGGCCAATGGCTGCACAGAGTGCGAGATACTCGCCAGTGGCAAAATATAGGTCTCGCCACTAACTGACACAGACATACCGTCGAGGATGGCCAGCGTTAACGGTAGTCTTATGGTCATGGTGGTACCAACTCCTGGCACTGAGTTGATGTCGATTTTCCCACCAAGCGAATGTACGTTTTGCCAAACCACATCCATGCCGACGCCACGTCCGGAAACATCCGTTATCGTTGCCGCAGTCGAGAATCCCGGCGTAAAGATGAGGCGCCAGACGTCATCATCTTGCCAATGACTACTGGCATCGAGGCCGACTTCGCGCGCCTTGACGAGTATTTTTTCTCTATTCAAGCCTGCACCGTCATCGGTCACGGTAATAACGATGTTGCCGCCTTGGTGAGTGGCCCTGACCGTGAGATGACCAACTCGCGGTTTGCCGACGGCTACCCGCTGCTCCGGGGATTCAATGCCGTGATCCAACGCATTACGAACCAGATGTGTAAGTGGGTCGGCAATTTTTTCGATCACGCTCTTATCAAGCTCGGTGTCTTCACCATGCAGTTCGAGTTCGACTTCCTTGCCGAGTCGGTCTGCCAGATCCCTTGTAAGTCTGGGTAAGCGGCTAAAAACGAAGCTGATGGGCATCATGCGGATGGCGAGTACTGCGTCCTGCAAGTTGCGTGTGTTGCGGGAGAGCTGTGCGAGACCGTTTGTGAGCAAAGTATGCTGATCCGTATTCAGTCCCTGAACCGCTAGCGCGACCATTGCTTCAGCGATGACGAGTTCGCCTACAAGATTGATCAATTGATCAACTTTTACAACATTTACGCGAATTGAGGTGGCATCCACCAGCGAAGAAAGCTGGATATCGGCGTCCGCTGCGGGCACGGCCGAAAAGACTGCAAGCGGCGGCTCCGAGGGTGCAGAAATTGGCGCAAAGAATCCAAAATCGCCGTCCGGATCGTCATCGATGAACATTTCTGTTGTGGATGTCGATGTTGAATCATTGCCACGTTCGTCAATCTCTATGTCGTCTGCAGAAGCTAGAAATTCGAGACTTTCGCGCAGCTCATCCGCATCAATCTCGGCGTCAAGCTCAAACGCGAAAGTAGAGATTTGCTCATCAAGCATCGTCACCGTGGTGGCAGAAACCAGACCAAGCCCGGAAATATCTTTTTTGAGATCAGCAATTGCATCATCGCTGAACTGTGATCGGTTTAGTTGCATTGCGACGTGATACCGAGGCGGACGTGGTGCCGGCGCCGCCGCGAAAGGCAGCGGGCTTTCCATGGCTGCATCGAGCAAGCTCTGACGCAAGCGAGCCATGGTTTCTAAATCTGGTTGGAGGTCCTGTGAAAGTGCGTCGAGATGTTCACCCATGGCATCACCTGCCTTGAGAAATACATCTACCATTGGCTTGGTGAGTGCAAGTTTACGTTTGCGCACTCGATCAAGAATCGATTCGAAGTCATGGGTGAATTCGGCCAAGTGCATATGGCCAAATGCCGCAGCACCACCTTTGACAGAATGTACTGCCCGAAAGATGGCGTTCAGGGCTTCGTCGTCCGGTGCGCGAATGTCGACGGAGATCAAGAACGTCTCGAGTGAGCCGACGTGCTCCTGAGCCTCCTCAAAAAAGGCTTTTGCAAAGCGGGAAATGTCCAATGCCATAGGGGCTAGCGCCAAATCAGGCAGAATTTATGGGAGGATTTTCTTGAGCATTTCGAGGAGTTTTTCCGGATCGAATGGCTTTACCATCCAGCCAGTCGCACCGGCGTCGCGGCCTTGTTGTTTCAACGCCGGCGATGATTCGGTTGTTAGCATCATGATGGGCACGTTTTTGTACGCCGGAAGTCCACGTAAAGCTTTGATGAGGCCAATGCCATCCATTTTTGGCATGTTCTGATCTGTGAGAATCAAGTCAGCCTGATGTTCTTTTGCGAGCATGAGTCCTTCCTCGCCGTCCCCCGCTTCAATAACGTGATAGCCGTTACTGCTCAAAACGTAGGCCAGCATCTGACGGATGGATGGGGAATCGTCAACAGTAAGGATAGTTTTCATTGAATGTGTCGGTTATTTAGTTGGGCGAGGTGAATGTGGCTGACACCATGTCATTTGGAGTTAAAAAAACTCCATGTCGCCAGTACCCAGGTGGGTTTTTCCAACGGGCTTGACCAGCGAATTATCGAGAGAGGCGAGATTGCAGTTGGCAGCGATGACCTTTTGCATGAGCTCTGCGAACTCGTTGGGAGCCGAGAAATCCGTGGTCAGCGCTGCAGCAATACCATTTACTTCAGCTAACAGCGAAACAAGGCGAATTTGTGCATGGGCGAGCAGTTGGTCAGAAATATCCTGGAATTGCAAGGCTGAGAATGCCTGACCACTGGCGCGAATCGCGCGAGCGGCACGTGGGAGGTCTGCTGCGTCAAGTCCGGGCGCTGTGGTTGCTGATTCGCTATTGCGCAGAGCTGTAAACGCTGGCATCAGCCGTTCAACTGCATCCTTAAGTATTGCACGCGTTTCACCGATTTCGCTCTGTGCGGAATCAATTTGCGATGCCAGTCGTTCGATCAACTCCCGCGCTGCTACAGGTGGAGCATAGGCTGGCACACCGGGGGCTTCGGCGTTGTGCGGCGTTGTGCTCATGCCGCAGATTGATCGATCAGCGCCATTTCCGCGCTACTCATGAGACGTTCGATGTCGATCAGTATCAGCATGCGATCATTCACCGCTGCGAGACCAAGCAGATACTGCATATCGAAAGTGCCGAATTCAGGCGCAGGTCGGATCTCTTCTTCATTCAGGGAGATAACGTCAGAAACAGAGTCTACGACGATGCCAATGACGCGCTTGCCAAGATTGAGAATCACGGTGACAGTGAACTCGTTGTAGACCGGCTCGCCGAGATGAAACTTGATACGCATGTCGACAATTGGAACGATCAAGCCGCGGAGGTTGATCACGCCCTTGATGAAAGTTGGTGTATTGGCAATACGAGTGACCGCTTCATAGCCACGTATTTCCTGTACTTTCAGGATATCGATCGCGTACTCTTCGCCTCCGAGTGTGAAGGTAAGAAACTCACGCAATTTGCGGGCGTCTTCCCGGTTTCGCTTCTGTAGTGACATTTGTGGGCTTTCGGCGTTGAGCGGTTATGCGGCGAGCCGCATCAAAACTCTTCCCATTCGCCATCCAGGTCCTTTGGCAGTGAAGGGGACTTGCTTCGGGCATCAGGGGCGCTGATACGCGTTGCGCCTGCCTTAGGCGTTCCGCTATTGGCAAGCGCAGCTGTACGGCGCGCACGTGTTTGTTCTTCGCGGAGCTTTGAGTCATCCAGCTTGAATCGTGAAACCAGCTCCGAAAGTGCTTCGGCTTGCTCGCGCATGGACTCTGCCGCCGCAGCAGCCTGCTCCACCAGCGCAGCGTTCTGCTGCGTGACATCCTCCATCTGGATGATGGCCAGATTAACCTGGTCTATGCCCGTTGCCTGTTCATGCGAGGCAACGGAAATTTCGTTGATGATTTCGGTGACCTGTTGTATGCCCACTACGATGCCCTGCATGGCATTGCCTGCCTCGTTTACGAGTTGGGTACCCTCGCTTACCTGGTCTACCGTATTGTGAATGAGTTCCTTTATTTCCTTGGCTGCAGCCGCGCTGCGTTGCGCCAACGCGCGCACTTCCGCTGCGACGACTGCAAATCCTCGACCTTGCTCGCCGGCCCGGGCCGCTTCCACAGCTGCATTGAGGGCCAGAATATTGGTCTGGAACGCTATTGAATCTATAACGCTGATGATTTCACCAATTTTGCGAGAGCTCGAATTGATCGCGGCCATTTTTTCCACTGCCTTGACCGCCACGCCTCCGCCCTTGCGAGCGGCGTCCGACGCGCTGAGCGCCAGGCCGTTGGCCAGTTTGGTATTCTCCGCATTCTGGCGAATGGTGGACGTAAACTCTTCCATGCTTGATGCCGTTTCCTCGAGAGTGGAGGCCTGCTCTTCCGTACGCGCTGAAAGGTCGGTATTGCCCGCGCTGATCTGTCTGGCAGCGTTCGCGATTTCGCCCGCATTGATAGCGACTTGCGCAACAAGATCATGCAACTGACTAATGAAGGCATTCATCGATATTGATACTCTGCCAAACTCGCCCGACATGGCGGGTAGTTTACGGGTGAGATCTCCCTGGCCAGTACGCAAGTCCTCGGTGGCACGTAGTACTTGTGCAATTGGTTTGGAAATGACGCCATATGTCCACCAGGACACCAGAGC
>JAJAYN010000262.1 GCA_026786225.1 Burkholderiales bacterium
CGCCGCGGGGATGACGAGCGTGCGTTTGCGGCCGAGTTTCATGCCGACGACGCCTTCGTCCCAACCCCGGATGAGGCGTTTGCCACCAAGGGGAAATACAATCGGCTGGCCGCGCTTGACGGAACTATCGAACTCCTTGCCTTTGCCGCCTGGCAGTTTGGCGTCGTACAACCAGCCCGTGTAATGAACCGAGACAGGTGTACCGGCTTCGGCAGTTTTACCAGTTCCGGTAACGTGATCGATCAGGGTGAGTTCGGTTGCGATCATGGGCAATGGGACACTGGCACTCAATCGCATCGGCGCAGCCGCCGCAGCGGGCAATGGCGCGCTGACAGGTGCACTGCCAGACGGCAGGGACGTGGACTGGGCACCATCGCCGCGGTCCAGGATATTGATAATTTCGACTTCAAACAGGAGGCTGGAATTGGCGGGAATTTTTGGGCGCTCGCGTTCGCCATAGGCGAGAGCGGATGGAATGAGGAGCGTGCGTTTGCCCTGCACTTTCATGCCAATCACGCCCAGGTCCCAACCCTTGATCACTTTGCCAACACCGACGATAAAGCTGTACGGGGCGACGCGAACGCGAGACGAATCGAACTGCGCGCCCTTTCCGTCCGGCTTGGTGGCGTCGTACAGCCAGCCGGTGTAATGAACCAGAATCGGGCTGCCGTTTACCACCAGCGCAGAAGCTGGGTCGCCTGGCTCACCGTCGATAATGGTGAGTTGGGTCACGCTGGCGGGCAGCGGCTGGTTTGGTGCCAGACGCAGTGGTGCAGCATTCGCGGCTGGCAGGGGCGCTGATGTGGCTGCGACCGCGACCGGCTTGGTCGCCGCTACCGGCGCCGCCGCCGCAGGCTTTGCCGGTTCTGTCGCCGCGCAGGCGTTCAGTGTCACGAGTGTCAATGCGGTGAGGAGAGATGCTTTTTTCATGGATGTTCCAGATAATGATGTGAATGTTTTATTTACCCTTGGCAATGCCTTCGCGGCGCGGATCTGCGCCGCCCTGCCAACCGGTTGAAGTGCGCATGATGCCATGCAAACCGCTCGTTAAATCAATCGTGCGAACTTCATGTCCCATAGACTTCAGCGGACCGATCAAGTTCTCGTAGTACGTGCCTTTCTCGATTTCTGTCGGGCCGTTGCGGCTGCCGAAATTCGGCATTGAAATTGCTGTTTGAATGTCCATTCCCCAGTCGAGCGTGGCAACCAGTGCCTTGGCGACGTAATTGATGATCGGTGGACCGCCGGGACTACCGATGACCATATGGAGGCGCTTGTCGGCATCGAATACAAGCGTCGGCGACATCGCGCTGCGCGGCTGTTTGCCGGGGTAAACGGCATTGGCCACCCGCAGGCCGTTGCTGGATGGAATCATCGAAAAATCGGTGAGTTGATTGTTCAGCAGGAACCCATGGACAAAAATCTTGCTGCCGAAAAAGGATTCGATCGTCGTCGTCATGCTGACGGCATTGCCATCACCGTCAACGACTGAAATATGGCTGGTCGAAGGAAACTCCAGCGCGTCGCCGTCGGCCATCGACACCCTGGCCGTTTCCGGTGTGCCCGCCTCAGCGCGGCCCATTGATTTCTCGGGCCTGATGAGTGCACTGCGGCCGCGAATGTAGCCGGTGTCCATCAGCCCCGCCATGGGTACCGGCGTAAAGCGTTCATCGCCAAGAAAACGCTCTCGATCCGCAAACGCAAGGCGCCCTGCCTCGGCAAACAGATGCACCGCTTCGGTTGAGCCTGGTCGCACCGATTTCAGATCAAAGCGCTCCAGCGTTTGCAGTATTCCGAGTACGGTCAGACCACCACCCGGTGGTGGCATCGAACAAATCCGGTAGCTGCGATACGGTGCGCACAGTGGTTCTCCGCTGCGTGCCCGATAGCCGAGCAGGTCGGCCTCGGTCAGCGTGCCCGGGTTGGTCGCGTGGCCACGCACGGCGGCGACCATTTCCCTGGCCAGCGAACCGGTATAGAACGCATCAGGCCCCTCCCTGGCGATGCGCTTGAGCACCGCCGCAAATTGCGGGTTTTTCAGAATGGTGCCGACCGGTTTTGCCGTGCCGTCCGGCAGATAAAAATAGGCGCTTGCCCTGGCATCCCTGGGCAGAATTTTTTCATTGACCAAATGGGTTTGCACACGGGGCGACAACGCGAAGCCGTGTTCGGCCAGCGCGATGGCGGGCTCGAACAATGTCGCCCAGGGCAATTTGCCGTGACGCGCGTGCGCCATTTCCACCACACGTAACAATCCCGGCACACCGACCGAGCGACCGCCGACAACAGCCTCCTGAAAGCGCATCGGCTTGCCGTCGTTGTCAAGAAACAATGCCGGGGTGGCTGCCATCGGCGCGGTTTCACGGCCATTGTAGGCAACGGTACTTTTCTGCTTCGCGTCGAAGTGCATGATAAACGCGCCGCCGCCGATACCGGATGCCTGGGGCTCGACAAGATTGAGCACCATTTGCACGGCGATAGCCGCATCGATTGCACTGCCACCGCGTTCGAGCATTTTCAAGCCGGCATCCACCGCCAGCGGGTGTGCGGCCGCGACCATGTATCGGGTGGCAACGGCGAGTTTCTTCTCTTTATATCCAGAGGCAAGTTCAGGTGCGGGCGGCTCGGTTCGCGGCGTCTGCGCCGGCTGCGCAAATACGGTTAGTGAAGTTACGACGCCGACACAAACTGCCGTCAATCGCAACGCGTGCAGGCTCATACGTTCAGGCACAGATATTTGATTTCGAGGTAGTCCTCGATACCGTACTTCGAGCCTTCACGGCCGAGGCCGGATTGTTTTACACCACCGAATGGAGCGACTTCGTTTGAGAAGATGCCGGTGTTGATGCCGACCATGCCTGATTCAAGCGCCTCGCCCACACGAAACACGCGGCCCACATCGCGCGAATAAAAATAGGCCGCAAGCCCGAACTCGCTGTCGTTGGCGAGCTCGATGACTTCGCCTTCGGTTTCAAATTTGATCAGCGGTGCGACCGGGCCAAATGTTTCTTCCTTGGATACCTTTGCACTCATCGGCACATTGGTCAGCAAGGTAGGCTCATAGAATCTTCCGCCGAGCGCATGGCGTTTCCCGCCGCTCATCACCACAGCACCCTTGGCGACAGCGTCGGCCAGATGCGCCTCCACTTTGGCGAGACCCTGCTCGTCGATGAGCGGGCCGATGTTTACGCCGGTGTCGGTGCCGCGCCCGACTTTCAGCGATGCCATTTTGCCCTTCACTTTTTCTGCGAATGCGTCATACACCGCAGCCTGTACGTAGATGCGATTGGCAGACACGCAGGTCTGGCCGGCGTTACGGTATTTCGATTGCATCAGTCCTTCTGCGGCGGCATCGAGATCCGCATCATCAAAAACGATAAACGGCGCATTGCCGCCCAGCTCCAGAGAAAGTTTCTTGATGGTGTCGGCGCATTGGCGCATCAGGATGCGGCCGACTTCGGTGGAACCGGTGAATGAAAGCTTCCTGACAATGGGATTGGCACACAATTCCTTGCCGATGGCCATTGATGAAGTCGCATCGCCAGTGACGATATTGAGCACACCTTTCGGTATGCCTGCACGATGCGCAAGTTCGGCCATCGCCAGCGCCGACAACGGCGTTTGTTCGGCCGGTTTGATCACCATCGTGCAGCCGGCGGCCAGCGCGGGTGCTACCTTGCGGGCAATCATCGCGTTTGGAAAATTCCACGGTGTAATGGCGGCTGTTACGCCGATGGGCTGCTTGATCACGATCAGGCGCTTGTCTGCCATATGCGGTGGTATGACATCGCCATAAATGCGCTTGCCCTCTTCGGCGAACCACTCGATGAACGATGCGCCGTACATGACTTCCCCCTTGGCTTCGGGCAACGGTTTGCCCTGCTCGGTCGTGAGAATCAGCGCAAGATCATCAGCATTGAGCAGCATCAGGTCAAACCAGCGGCGCAACAGCGTTGCGCGCTGCTTTGCCGTCTGCGCCCGCCAGGCGGGCAACGCGGCGTTGGCAGCGGCGATGGCGCGTTTCGTTTCGGCAGCGCCGCAATTAGGCACACTGGCAATGATGCTGCCATCGGCGGGATTGTCGATATCGAATCGTAACCCTGCGTCCGCATTGAGCCACTCACCATCGATGTAACTCTGGTTGCGAAATAGTGACGGGTCCTGGAGTGGTGGGAACTTCAACTCATTGGGGGCATTCATGGGTGGCTCCGAAATACAAAATTGAATAAAAAAGTATAGCGTGGTCGCCGCAGTACCGGTACCTATTGCGCCTGCAGCCACGCATTGCGGCGGGCTTTGGCGTCGATAGGTGTATCCAGCGCCGTCAACGCACAAGTCTGCGCCGACAACGCCTGAAGCTCAACGTTAAACGACATGAGCTCGTCGCGACGGAATACGGTCAGCGCGACGTTGCTGCCCACGGGATAGCTGCGCAGGCGTTTTTCAAGCGTCATCGCTGAAACGCGCAGGCCGTCAACGGCGACCACGACATCACCTGCGGACAGCCCCGCTGCCTGCCCGGCACCACCATCGAAAACCTGCGCGAGTTTCGCGTCGTGATTCGACTCGGCCGTGATTTTTGCGCCTAGGGTCACGGGTGCGGGATCATCGTCTTTTTGTTTGCCGGGAATGCGCCAGGCGAGATTGATCGCCACCGAATCCATCAGCGGCACCAGGTCGATGTCGGCGGTACCGTAAACGGCGCGCGCAAAAAAATCCTTAAGGTCGAGTCCGGTCACGTGCGCCGCGATTTCCTCGACGCCGCCTTCAGGCACACCAATGCCTTCCCGCCCATGCTTGAGCCACAATGCGCGCATCACGTCATCGAGCGACTTCGATCCTTGTGTGCGCTGGCGGATGGTGAGATCCAGCGCCAAGCCAATCATCGCGCCTTTCTGGTAATAGCTGACGATGGCATTGGGCGAATTTTCGTCCTGGCGATAATATTTCACCCAGGCATCAAAACTCGATTCGGCCACGCTTTGCTTGCCGCGACCTGATTGCGACATGACACGGCCAATGTTCTCGGCGATCAACTCGAGATACGACAGTGGATCGATCAGGCCGGTACGAACGAGAACCAGGTCATCGTAGTAGCTGGTGATACCTTCAAAAAACCACAACTGGCGGGTGTAATTTTCCTGGTGAAGATCGTAGGGCACGAATGCGGCAGGCTTGATGCGCTTCACGTTCCACGTATGAAAATATTCGTGCGAGGCCAAACCGAGAAAGCGGCGATAGCCGGTACTGACGCTTTTTTCATGTGCGGCAGGTAAATCGTCGCGGTTACAAATAAGCGCAGTCGAGGCGCGATGCTCAAGTCCGCCGTAGCCATCGCCGACAGCCATGATCAGAAACCAGTATTCCTGCATCGGCGCCGTCGTGGTCTCCGGTTCGAACAGCCGAATCTGGTATTGGCAGATTTTCTTCAGGTCGGCACAGAGCCGTGCCATATCGGCGCGGTGTTTGCCGGTGATGGCGACATGGTGCGTGACGCCGCAGGCCTCAAAGCTCGCGTGCGAAAACGTACCCATCTCGACCGGGTGATCGATCAGCGCGTCGTAATTTTCCGCGGTAAAAATGCCAAATGATTTCACGTCAATTTGTGAAACGCCAGCACTGGCGAGGCTCTCAGTGGCATTTGTGCCTGAAAGCCGCGCCAGTGCTGGCGTTTGATTCAGGGATGTTGCAATCTTCCAGTTCGCGAAGCGTATATCTGCAGGACGCGCGATGTCGACTTCGCAGGGCACGTTTTCGTGGCCCGTCGGCAACAGGAACACGCTGGTACCATTGAAGAAAGCGTGCGACGTATCCAGATGTGCAGCACGGACACTCAAGTCCCATGCGTAGACTTCATAGGTGAGCGTGACGGCGATGGCGGCGGGCGCACATTGCCAGGTCGCCTTGTCGGTCTTTTCGCAAGCCAGCGGCCTGCCGCCGGATTCCGCGCGCAATGTGACGATATTCCTGGCGAACTCGCGAATCATGTAACTGCCGGGAATCCACGCCGGCAGCGTGAAGCGCTGGCCAGCCGGATCGGGATCGCTGACGGTGACAGTGACTTCAAACAAGTGTGCTGCAGGGACGCGGGGGACGATGGTGTAGCGGACGGGAGCGCGCATGGAAATGACGAAATTCGAAAGAGTCATTATCCTAGAATCCTCGGTTGGACGGGTGTGAGTGCGCGTTTTTGCGGCTTTCTGGCAAGGGTGTAGCAGGGAATTCGGTCAGCACGCTGACCGCCTGCGAAACGGTTTGCACATGCATGTGCAGACGCGCCCTGCAAGGGAGACGTCGACGCAGGCTTCACCCAGCCAGGAGAAGGGTGCACCACTGGTGCGCCGTAACCGCCAGGGAGCCGCAAAAACGTGCAATCACACCCGTAGCGCTGTCACCGAAAAGGTGATCCGCCAGACAGCGAAACTTTTCAATCTTATCAAGCGCATATTGATAGCCATAAGCGGTCAACTGAGGATTCTAGGATTATAGGCGGCGTATTCGTTTATGATTTCCTTCTACCCGTTCGGCAGGTCGTTGGTTTTCACTCTCGGGACCGTATTTCCCGCCCTCACCTTTGGGAGAGGGCCGGGTTGAGAGAGAACCGGCGCATTATTGGGTCGCCCCGGTTCGTCAGCGGTATCGGGTTCGTACGTTCATTCACGGCAG
Source organism: Burkholderiales bacterium (assembly GCA_026786225.1). Lineage (GTDB taxonomy): Bacteria > Pseudomonadota > Gammaproteobacteria > Burkholderiales > Usitatibacteraceae > UKL13-2. Next base: position 6,667 of record JAJAYN010000262.1, read on the forward strand.
GAGTACCTATGAAACACATTTTTTCGGCTGCAACAGCAATAGCAATCGCGGTTGGTTTTATGGTCGGCAGTGCCGACGCACAGAGCAAGACACTGCGCTGGTCGAGTCAGGGTGATGCCGCCACGCACGATCCGCACGCGCAAAACGAATCGTTTACCAACCAGTTCAACGGGCAGATTTACGAGCAGTTGCTGTCGCGCGACAAGACCATGAAACTCATCCCGAATCTTGCGACGACCTGGAAGCAGACATCGGCGACCACATGGGTATTCACCCTGCGTAAAGACGTGAAGTGGCACGACGGCTCGAACTTCACCGCAGACGATGTGGTGTTTTCGATTCTGCGCTCACAGCAACCTACATCAAACATGAAGGTGTACGGCAACGCGCTGGGCGTGCCGAAAAAAATCGACGATTTCACCATCGAGCTCACGACGCCGGTGCCAAATCCGGTATTGCCCGACATGGTTGGCAGCGGCAATATTTTCATCATGAGCAAGGCCTGGGCCGAGAAGAACAAGGTGACCAAGCCGCAGGATTTCCAGAACAAGGAAGAAACCTATTCGGTGCGCAATGCCATGGGCACGGGACCGTTCATTCTTTCCACACGCGAGCCCGATGTTAAGACGGTGCTGAAGAAGAATGCCAACTGGTGGGGGATCAAGGAAGGCAAGTTTGAGGGCAATGTCGATGAGGTCATCTATCGCCCGATCAAGGACCCCGGCACCCGTGTTGCGGCGCTGCTATCGGGTGACGTCGATTTCATTCTCGATCCACCGGTGCAGGCGATCGAAAAGCTCAAGCAGGAAAAAGCGCTGAAGGTCTGGGAAGGCAAGGAGAACCGCGTTATTTTCATCGGCATGGATCAGGCCAGGGATGAATTGCTTTACTCGGACGTGAAAGGCAAAAACCCATTCAAGGACAAGCGCGTACGTCTGGCGCTGTATCAAGCGGTGGACGTGAATGCGCTTAAGACGACGGTGATGCGCGGTCTGTCTGTCCCGACCGGTATCAACCTGCCCGCGCCAAAACAGGCGGGCATTCCCGACGCGATGGACAAGCGCTATCCACTCGATCCCGCCGCATCGAAAAAACTGTTGACCGAGGCGGGCTACCCCAACGGCTTCACCGTCACCATGGATTGCCCGAATGACCGTTACGTGAATGACGAAAAACTTTGCGTGGCGCTCGCCGGCATGTGGTCCAAGATCGGCGTGACGGTGAAAGTGGCGGCGATTCCCAAGGCGAACTATTTCCCCAAGGTGCAAAAGCTCGATACCAGCATGTACATGCTCGGCTGGGGTGGTGCTACCACTGATGCAATCTTCACGCTTAAACCGGTGTTGCATAGCCGCAACGACAAAGGTGCCGGCGAATACAACTGGGGTAACTACAAAATCGCCGAGTTTGACGAGCTGATCGACAAGGCCGAAGGTGAAACCGATGCCAAGAAACGTCAGGACATGATCATCAAGGCGATGCAGATGCATCACGATCAGGTGTTGCATATCCCCTTGCACCTGCAAGTAATTCCCTGGGCTTCCGCTGTCGGTGTGACGGTGGTGCACCGCCCGGACAACTGGCTTGAAACGACCTGGGTCAAAATGAAATAATGCAGATGTAGAAGCGCGCATTATTGAAAAATGCAAACTGGCTGGGCCGACAAATTGTCGGCCTTGCCATTTTTGGGCGAGCGGCATACATTGAGTTTTGAATCTTTAATCGGGGGGTAGGTCATGAGCGTTCGAATTCTGGTTATCTGTTTTGCCTTGTGCATTGCATCGCTCGCTGACGCGAAGAATTTTCGCTGGTCTACGCAAGGCGATGCAGCGACCCTGGATCCGCACAGCCAGAACGAGACCTTCAACAATGGTATCAATGCGTTGGTATACGAATACCTGATCAGTCGCGACCGGCAAACGTTTTCAAAATTTGTGCCCGGTCTTGCGATTTCATGGACCAATACCGGGCCACTGACGTGGGTTTTCAAGCTGCGACAAGGTGTGAAATTTCATGACGGCACACCTTTCACGGCCGATGATGTGGTGTTTTCATTTAACCGCGCGCGCGATTCAACCGTGACCTTCCGTTTGTACTCGACACAATCCGGCATCGCCAAAAAGCTGGATGACTACACGGTCGAGTTCACGACGCCGGTACCCAACCCGGTGATGCTGGACACCATCGGCAACATCATGATCATGAGTAAATCATGGTGCGAAAAAAACGGCGTGGTCAAGCCACTCGACTACATCAAAAAAGAAGAATCCTTCGCCACGCGCAACGCCATGGGTACGGGTGCCTATCGCCTGGTCGCGTGGGAACAGGGCGTGAAAATTCTGCACAAGAAGAATCCTGACTGGTGGGGGATCAAGGCAGGGCTCTACACCGGCAATATCGAGACCATCGACTATCGACCCGTGAGCAATGCGGCGACGCGGATGGCGGCGCTGAAGACCGGAGAACTCGATTTCGTGCTTGACCCGTCGGTGCAGGATGTTCTGCGTCTGCGCAATGACCCGGACATCAAAGTCTGGGAAGGACACGAGCAGCGCCTCATTTACCTGGGCACCGATCAGGCGCGCGATGAGTTGCTCTATTCGGACGTGAAAGGAAAAAATCCCTTCAAAGACAAACGTGTTCGCCTGGCCATGTATCACGCGATCGATATCAACGCGCTGAAAACATCCGTGATGCGCGGGCTGTCGATTCCGACTGGCATCCCGCTTCCCGCCGGCCTTGCCGCTGGCGTCCCGGCAGAGCTGGAAAGCCGCCCACCTTTCGATCCGGCCAGGGCAAAAAAACTGCTCGCCGAGGCTGGCTACCCCGTGGGCTTTGGCTTCACATTGCACTGCCCGAACGACCGCTATGTAAACGACGAGAAAATCTGCGTGGCCGTTGCCGCGATGTGGGCGCGCATCGGCTTGAATGTAAGAGTGGAGTCGATGACCAAGGCGAACTTCTTCCCCAAAGTACAAAATCGGGATACCAGTGCCTTTTTGGCGGGTTGGGGCGGTGGCGCGACGGACGCGATCTTTATCCTGAAACCGGTGATGCACAGCCGTGATGGCAAAGGTGCCGGTGACTCAAACTACGGTAACGCCAAGAATGAAGAACTCGATACGCTGATCGACAAGCTCGAAGGCGAAATGAATCTGGTTGAACGGCAAAACATGATCAATCGCGCCACCAAACTCATGCAGGATGAGGTGCATGTGATCCCGCTACACCGGCAAATGATTCCCTGGGCCTCGCGCAAGAATGTGACGGTGTTGCATCGGCCGAATAATCTGCTGGATTTGCATTGGGTGGTGATTAAATGACGCACGCCGTTCGGGAGTGAATGGCGTCCCACCGGGACTTGCGTTGGTCGTAGCCCGGATTGAATGAAATGAAATCCGGGAACGGTGGTCATTGCACGTATCACCCCGAATTGCGCCGCGCTTATCCGGGCTACGAATTCTGCCTGCGGTCAGAGTTCATACCCACGCGCGAGCCAGTATTGCCAATCGGCGATGGCCTCTGCTGCTTCCGGATCGGGAACGGCGGCTTTATTTTGCCTTCGAGATAGTAATACCAGCCTACTGCGCGTTCCATTTCGCCATATGCATCGACAACGGCTTCCATCTCAATTCGATGTTCGCGAGCGGTGTTTTCTTTTGGACGTGTCATGGCAGGAAGTTCTTGATGAAGTGATAGTAGCTCCTGCTCCCGTCTCCCGCGTGAAGGATGACGGAGCCCTTGATTTTCTCTAACCTCGAAACATACTCTTTCAAGGACAGGTCATTGACTTTGTCGATACGCCCCATACCCACGCTTACACACCAACTGATGATGCCCTGCACATTTTCGTCGCTTGAGACTCTCTCATTGCGTGCGTAACCGAACTGTTGCTTGATGGCGATCTTTGCGTTGTCGAGTGCGAGGATGCAGAGAGAATCCGTTAGACGCGAATTGGTTTCGTATTGTTGCTTGAGTCCGAATTCAATGTTCTGGCATACATCGAGATGCTTGTCGTCGGCGAAGTCCATGGGTGGGAAGTGGTTGGTTGATAAAAGCAAGGCCGGAGGGAATGAACTGAAATCCGGGGTCTCGGCATTGCGAGTATCGCTCCCGGATTGCGCGATGCTTCATTCGGGATACGATTTCCGGGTCGGTTTCAAATAGAGGTCAGGCAAACCAGGTTGCCGCCAACCACGCCCAGCCGACGGCAACAGCAATATAGCGCACGAATTTCCCCAGCGCCATCATCAACATCGCCAGCCAGGGATTGACGCGAACCCATCCTGCGGCGACGCACAGCGCGTCGCCGATCAACGGCACCCAGGACAACAGCAGCGCCCATGCGCCGTAGCGCTGCAACCAGATGAGTGCTTTATTCTTCTCTGGCTTGGCAGGGAGAAAGCGTCCGATGCCGTAGGAAGTCATGCCGCCTGGCGTATTGGCGACGGTGGAGACGACGATGCATTGCCAGAACAGCGTTGGAAATTTCGACAGTACGCCGACCAGGACGATTTCCGAGTTGCCCGGCAACACGGTGGCGGACAGGAAAGCCGCTGCCGCGAGTCCCCACAGTCCAGCGTCGGGCGAGAACTCAAACATGCGGCGTCACGACAATGGTGCCAAAAAATGACAAATCCCATCATTGGCGTGCTGTTCCAGCCGAAAAGTGCCTGAGAGCCGCACCAGGGCTAGACTTTTACAATAATGTCTGCGGTGATCGTCTCATTCGCAGCGAGATCACGGCGCGTCCGCAGTTCGGCGTAGTACGGCGTGAAATCGGGCGCCGTCGCGTCGAACAGTTCTATGAAGCTGTCGATCACGAAGTACGTTTCCTGGAACGTATCGATTTTGTAATTGGACTGCATGACCCGCAGCAGGTCGAAGCGGATGCGGTTCGGTTTCCCGCTCTCCACGCAATAGGGCAATTCTCCCGCCGATGAGAGCGTGCCAGCGCCGTAGGTGCGCAATCCGTTGCGTGTGCGAATCAGGCCAAATTCAACCGTGTACCAGTAAAGGCGCGCCAGATAGTCGAGTGCGTGCAGGCCTTTGGCTTTCACGCCACCCTTCCCGTAGGCCTCAAGGTAATCGGCGAAGACCTTGTTGAATAACAACGGCACATGGCCGAAAAAATCGTGAAAGATGTCGGGTTCGACGATGTACTCGACCTCTTCAGGGCTGCGTAACCATACCGATACCGGAAACCGCCGGTTGGCTAAGTGTGTAAAGAAAACGTCATCGGGCAACAAGCCGGGCACGGCGACCAGCGTCCAGCCGGTGGCCGGTTGCAGCTTGGCGTTGATTTCGTCGAAGTGCGGAATACCTGCGCCGAAATTGAGGCTATTGAGGCTGTCGATAAATTCGTTGCACGCGTACTGCGGCACCAGCGCGGATTGGCGTGCGTAAAGCCGCTTCCACAGATCCTGCTCTTCCGGTGAGTAACGCGAATAATCCTGCACTACCGTGTAGTCGGCGCGTATCTGCGAATAATCGCCGCGCAGCGCGTGATCGGTTTGTCCGGCCACTATTCGTCCCAGCCTGCGTTGGCATTGGCATTAACGACACGATTTTTTATCGAACCGAAAATCGTCTCGCCGTGGTGATCGAACATATCGATTTCCACTTCGTCGCCGAAGTGAAGGAATTCCTCCATCGCAGCACCCAACTCGACTTGTTCAACCAGACGCTTTTCCATGATGCAGGCGTAGCCCGTCGCTTTGTCGCGATTGGAAATCGTGCCCGAGCCGATCAGCGTGCCGGCCATCAAGGGACGCGTTTTGGCTGCGTGCGAGATCAAGTCATAGAGCGAGAAATTCATGTCGTCGGCGCAATTGGGATTGCCAAACCAGTAGCCGCGGACATGGCACACCAGGCGAAAGTCGAGCTTGCCCGCACCTTTCTCATCGCTCCAGGCGCCGCCTAATTCATCCGGCGTTACCGCGACGGGGGAAAGCGCGTTTAGTCCCTTGCCGTTGACGAAGCCGAAGCCTTTCTGCAGTTCCGCCGGAATCAATTTGCGATAGGAAATGTCGTTGATCAGTACGATCAGTCGCACCGCGTCCGCACATTCGGCGGGCGTCGCCCCCATCTTCACGTCACCGATGATCACGCCGACTTCGCCTTCCAAGTCAACGCCCCAATCTTCGGACAATACTTCGATATCGTCGCGTGGGCCCAGCATCGAATCACCGCCGCCCTGATACATCAACGGCTCGCGATAATAGCTCTCCGGCACCGTATCGTTACGCGCACGCCGCACGCGCTCAACGTGGGTCAGATAAGAAGAGCCGTCGAGCCATTGATGCGTGCGCGGGAGTGGCGCGGCAATTTTCCCTTCATCCAGCAGCTTCTGAAAATCGAGAATCGGCCGGTCGGTGCCCGAGTCAATGGCTTCGAATTCATTGAGCAGCAACCGCTCAACATCGTGCCAATGTTCGAGGGCGTATTGCATGGTCGGCGCGATATCGGTTACTGCGACGGCTCGCGCAAGATTTTCGTCGACCAACAGCAGCGTGCCGTCGCGGGTGGGGCCTTTGAGGGAGGCGAGTTTCATTTTTGTACTTCTCCAATTTCGTGTCCTTCGACAAGCTCAGGACGAACGGGCAAATTTTCGTGGTCGAATTTTCTTCCATTTTTCCCCCTTTCGTGGCGAGCCTGTCGAACCATGCGCGGGCTGAAATATTTAGAACTGCAACTTACATTTCGCCAATCGCGAAACCTCCTTCCAGTCACCCCGCATCATCGCCTCCTTTTTCTTGCGACTCCAGCCTTTGATACGCCGTTCCATTTCCAGGGCTTCTACACGTGTTCCGAACTGCTCTGAAAACGCCAATGTGAGAGGAAGTCTTGATGCGGTGTAACTATCAATTTGGCCCTCTTGGTGCATGGCGACGCGGTACTCCAGATTATCCGTATGACCGGTGTAGTAGGAGCCGTCATTGCACACGAGGATGTATACCGAGAATGGCATCTTTGCAAGTTTCAGTATCCTGAAGGGAGTCAACGTGAATAGGGTAATGAAGCATTTTTAAACCCACTCCAAA
>JAJAYN010000263.1 GCA_026786225.1 Burkholderiales bacterium
CGCCCCACGCAGCACGCATCCCCTGATCGTGGTACAAAAGCGTGCATTCCATTATTGCGACTATAAAAGCAACTGTTCAAGTCAAACACCAGCATCCACGGGCGTCGCAAGCAGAAAATGGCTGCGAAGGCCCGCCGGTGCTGGAGGTTTCATCTGCTGAATTAAAAAAGCCCTGCGCAGCAGGGCTTTCGTTTTTCACCATCAACCGGCCGCTCAGTCGAGCTTGATGCCTTTGTTGACGACGATAACTTTCATCTTGTCGTATTCAATCTTGATTTGCGCGGCGACTTCGGCCGGCGAATTTGCCAGCGGGTCGGCACCCTGCTGCGCCAGTTTTTCCTTGGTTACCGGCGAATTTACCGCCTTGACCGAGGCTGCATACAGCTTGTCGATGATTTCTTTTGGGGTCTTGGCCGGCGCCACCAATCCGTACCAGGCCGGATCATTTACTTCCTTCATGCCTATTTCAGCGAACGTCGGCACATTCGGATAGGCGGCCAGACGCTTGGGTGCCGCGACGGCCAGGAGGCGAAACTTGCCCGAGTCGATATGCGATTTGGACGATGGCAGATTGTCGAACAATACCGGCACCTGGCCACCGAGCACGTCGGTGATGGCCGGCCCGGCACCTTTGTAGGGGATGTGCACCATCTCTGTTCCGGAAGCCGACAAGAACAACTCGCCCATCATGTGGCCAATGCCGGCGGTGCCGGAAGAGGCGAAACTGTATTTGCCTGGATTTTTTTTCAGCAGCGCGATGAATTCCTTGATGTCTTTAGCGGGGACGGAAGGATGGACGACAAGGATGTTTGGCACCGTCACAAAGTTGGCAACAGGAATGAAGTCGGTAAAGTTGTTGTAGGGAATCCGCGGATTCGCAGCTGGATTGACAGCCATCGTCGACACTGAGGCCACAAGCAGCGTGTAGCCATCTGGTGCGGATTTTGCAACGACATCGGCACCAATGGAGCCGCCGCCACCGGCACGATTTTCAATGATGACGGTCTGGCCGAGTTCCTTGCCCAGCTGGTCGGCAATGATACGCCCCACGATATCCGTGGTACCTGCTGGTGGGAACGGTACGATCAACTTGATCGGTTTATTGGGGTAACTCTGCGCCAGGACAACGGCTGGCAACAGCGCAAGCGCCATACCGGCGGCAATGAGGCAACGCGTGAAAACTCTTCTGGACTCCGTGAAATGCTCTCCTTGTTATTGCTGTTAGGGTGATGCAAAAATGCGTTGATCCATGACCGCAACCGATGACATCATGGGATTAGAACTGTCGATCCCGTGGTCTTTCTGGCTTCCAGATCCCGATGCGCCTGTGCTGCATCTTTCAGCGCGTAGCGCTGGTTAATTTCAATCTTGACGATGCCGCGTCCCACGACATCAAAAAGGTCATTTGCCGTTGCGACCAAATCCTCTCGCGACGCGACGTGCGTGTCGAGTGTGGGGCGCGTCACGAACAGCGAACCTTTGGCCGCGAGCAGCCCCAAATCGAGTGGCTCCACTTTGCCCGAAGCGTTGCCGAACAGCGCAACCAACCCGCGCGGTCGCGCACAGTCCAGCGATTTCATAAAGGTGTCTTTGCCGACACCGTCGTACACCACCGCACATTTTTTTCCAGCGGTGATTTCGGCTACACGTGCGACGAAATCGTCGGTGCGGTAATTAATGACATAGTCGCAGCCATTGGCTTTGGCCAAGGTTGCCTTTTCCTCGCTACCGACCGTACCGATGACCGTGGCACCGAGGTGTTTGGCCCATTGGCAAAGAATCAATCCGACCCCACCTGCAGCGGCGTGAAAGAGGATGGTATCGCCCGGCTTGACCGCGTAGGACCGACGAATCAGATACTGCGCGGTCATGCCTTTGAGCATCATCGACGCAGCTTGCTGGTCGGTGACGCCGTCAGGAATCTTTACCACCCGGTCGGCCGCGACCAGCCGCGCTTCCGAGTATGAGCCGATCGGCGCTGATCCGTAGGCCACACGATCACCAACCTTGAATTCGGTGACACCTGTGCCGATTGCCTCAACGATACCGGCTCCTTCGCGTCCGATAACGCTGGGCAGAGGAATTTTGTACAGACCAGTGCGATGATAGGTGTCGATGTAATTCAGGCCGACGGCGGTGTGACGGACGCGTATTTCCTTCTCGCCGGGATTGCCAACTTCAACGACTTCCCATTTCATTACCTCCGGGCTGCCGTGTTCGTGGATACGGATGGCATTTGTCATGTTGCGTTCCTCTTTTGCATAAATTGTTGAAGTTGTTCGAGCTTGGCGCGCTGTATTGCACCAGGGATATCGTTTGTATTTGATTGCGCGATGCTGCCGAAATCGAGGGCCTGCAGGTTGGACAACGCACCCATCAAAAATTCCCTGGATGGATAGGGAATTTCGGCAAAACCGAGCCGACCGTGATGGTCGCACGCACACGCTTCAACGAAGTCGTGAAAACGCGCGGGACGGCGCAAAGCATCGGTCGCATCCATCATCGCCAGCAGTTTCTCCACGCTGAGTTGCAACGCTGCATGCGCGTCACCATGCCAGCGAGCGGTCATCCTTGCCAGGTCGCGGCAGTCGCCCGGTACCCGCAAGCGTTCGCAAATCGCATCGAGTAATGCGACGCTGCTCTCCTCGTGGCCGGGGTGGCGCGGCCAGTATTTTTCGGGTGTCGTGCCCTTGCCCAGATCGTGGGTGAGGGCAGCAAAGCGGATTGGCAGCGCATGTTGTCGGGATGCAGCGTAATCGAGCACCATCATGACGTGTATGCCGGTGTCGATTTCTGGATGCGATTTTGCCGATTGCGGAACACCGAACAAGCGGTCCACTTCGGGAAGTAGTCGGGCCAGTGCACCGCAGTCGCGCAACACCTCAAACATTTTCGATGGCGTCGCTTCCATCAGCCCCCGTGATAGCTCCTGCCAAACGCGCTCCGGTACCAAATGGTCGAGTTCGCCGGAATCCGTTATCGACTGCATGAGTATCTTGGTTTCAGGTGCGATCTGGAATCCGATTGCCGCAAACCGCGCCGCAAACCGTGCGCCGCGTAATACGCGCACGGGGTCCTCGAGAAAGGCGTCCCCAACGTGGCGCAGTATTCGCGCATTGATATCAGCAACGCCGTTGTAGGGGTCGATCAACTTGCCGTCGCCGTCGCGGGCGATGGCATTGGCAGTGAAATCACGACGCGCAAGGTCTTCTTCGAGCGTGACATCAGGAGAAGTGTGGAACACAAAGCCCTGATAGCCCGGCGCAGTTTTGCGCTCGGTTCGCGCCAAGGCGTATTCCGCATGGGTCGCTGGATGCAGGAACACCGGGAAGTCTGCGCCTACGGGCTTATAACCCAGATCGATCATTTCCTCCGGTGTGGCACCAACGACAACGTAGTCCCTGTCCTGATTCTGCAAACCAAGCAGCGCGTCGCGGATCGAGCCGCCAACCTCGAAAATTTTCATCAGAGAAAACTAGACTGGCGGTGATGCGTTGGGTTCATCGAACCCGACAAATTCAGTTTCCTGCTGCGCTTCGGTAATCCACGCAGCGATAGCGGGCGCAATTTTCATGGCTTCGCAATATTGCGTGGATGCCGGTACCAGCGAAGGCATATAGGTAAGGAAGCGCATTACGACTGGCGCGAACATGGCGTCGGCAGCAGAAAATTGGCCAAACAAAAATGGCGACTCCGTATACGAGCCGAACCGCTCGCGCGCGACTCGCCAGATCGCTTCAATGCGTGCGATATCCTCGGCAACACCCGCCTTCATGCCTTTGCCTGGATGCTGGCTACGGATGTTCATCGGCATATTGCTGCGCAAAGCCTGAAAGCCTGCGTGCATTTCGGCAGACACCGCTCGCGCCATCGCCCGCGCCGCGACATCCCTGGGCCAGATATCGAACTGCGGGAAGCGGTCGGCGATATATTCGATGATGGCGATTGTTTCCCACACGGGCGTCGACGATGCGGCACCTGCGTCTCCATCCCAAAGCGTCGGCACTTTCCGCGTAGGGGCCAAACGGCTGATGTGTTCATCCCATTCCGCACTCTCAAATTTGAGCATGACCTCATTAAATGGAATACCAAACTGCCGCAAAAGCACCCACGGGCGCATCGACCAGGAGGAGTAGTTTTTATTGCCGATGACCAATGTAAGTGACATGCTGACTCACTATCTTCCGGCAGCGTCGCGAAATTGCCGGTATCTGGCACGCCCGCCGGCAACATCATGTCCCAAGTAGGAAGGCACCACGCTTTCCAACGTCGCGGCATGGCCGAATATCGGCGGGAACGGTACGTCAGAAGTGCTCGGCACGCTCATCGAGCGAACATTGTCAGGTGTAAGCAGTTTGAGTTTACCCGGCAGCATACCGACGACCGTCGCCTGTATCGATGAAAGTGCGTGGCCAAGGCCAACGATCAGCCTGCGTTTGGATGTCGCCACCGCGACCAATTCCCACAGGTTTCGCATGGAGTACACCTTCGGGCCAACGAGCGTGTAGGTTTGGCCAATGGTCTCGAACTGATTGATGCTCGTGACGATGGCGCGCGCCACATCCTCCACCCAGACGGGCTGGAATTTCGCATCCGGCGTGCCCAACGGAATCACCGGAAATAATTTAATGATGCGCGCGAAGAGATTCAGGAATCTATCGTTTTCACCGAAAACGACCGAGGGCCGAAACGTCGTTACGCAAAGTGACGGATTCGCCGCGCAAACTGCCCGGACAGCAGCCTCGCCGCGTCCGCGCGAGCGCAAGTAATCACTGGGCCCATTGACGTCGGCATTGAGTGCGCTCATGC
>JAJAYN010000264.1 GCA_026786225.1 Burkholderiales bacterium
GCAACTTTTCTATACGAGGGCAGTCAATATTTTGTCTATATGCGAAAGTTACGACCGTCTAGGGCAGTATTTTTGCATATTCGCTAAAAATGTGCTCCTAATCTGTTCTAACACGTTGGCGTGTTTCGAACCCACCATACCATTTGATTAGTTGGTCATGAAATTATGTTCATATACATAATTGTTGATTAATATATTTTTGCATATATACTATAAAAAGTCTCAATACGAGATTATTTTATATATATACGAAAATGTCTATCGCTGAAATCGGTGCAACACTACGTCAAGCTCGCAAGGCGAAAAAGCTAACCTTAAAGCAGCTAGCACAACAGTCGGGGGTACACTTCACGACCCTATCAGCATTAGAGCGAGGCACGATACCTGAACTCGGAGTTCGGAAATTACTGCGGGTTGCCGAAACACTTGGCCTCGAGCTAACTCTACGCCCCTACGGGCAAAGATATACGTTGGACGACCTGGCTGCCGAACGAGCAACTATCACGCGCTCAGTACAGGCTGATCCGCCTCCACTAGCTAAAGAGTTGCGACTCACCTCACATAAAAGCGAACTTGAGGGCAAAGGCAGGAAGCCAAGCGATGTCCAGAGCCCGCGCGTATACACCACCCCCCCAACTTTTCTGGGGTGTCAAACGAATGCTCTTGCGGCCGCACTGGATGACTACAACAAGAACAGCCTCTTGGGTACTCTTGGCCGATCGACGAACGCACTCAATACGCTGACAAATGTCGCACTCCCAAACACCCTGGGGAGTCAACCGAATCCGTTCGCGGCTACCATCGGCGACTACAACAAGAACAGCCTCTTGGGTACTCTTGGCAGTTCTGCAAATGCACTTGCGGCTCAACAGGACGAATACGACAAGCTAAGGGCGCTAAGCAAGTTCGACAGTGCAGTGAGTGCAAGTCGAAATACCGACCTACTAACACGCGCCTTAGGAAGACAAACCGACCAGAGTGCGGCAGCCAATGCACTGAAATCAATTAAAAATTTGCCGAAGAAACCCCGCTAGCACTTCGCCGCCGTTCTAGCCCCCAAACCAAAATGAATATCTCGAAAAAATTGCAAGTGAAGGTCCTAGGAAAAGTAGTAGGCACTCTCGCACAGTCTTCGGACCGCCCAGCACATGTATTCTCTTACCTTCCAGACGCGCCACAGACACATTTTGTCTCGCTCCTTATGCCAGTACGCGCGGAAAGCTACGTTTGGAAGGAGGGGCTACACCCATTTTTCCAAATGAACCTACCAGAAGGCGCACCAAAAGACATACTACGACAACGCCTCGGCCCCTCAATGCCTGTTGACGATTTTCATCTACTAGAATTGACTGGGACCAGTGGCATTGGTCGCGTTGAGGTATCAGCGTGGGGTGGTGATACCGCAAGAACAAATCTCAAGATCAACATAGAAGGAGTCTTAGCGCACACAGACTCACGGGCGGCCCTACTAGAAACCCTTGATGAGTTGGATGTTCACCAAATGGGCATATCAGGGGTCATGCCAAAGGCGTCTCTAGCACCTAACGCCAAGTTGACAGTAAAAACTGGGAGCGCAATTCTGAAGACGGGCCGTGAAGATACTCCGGGCATCGCGATAAATGAATTCCTTTGCATGGGACTCGCGGCGCAAATGGGCCTGCCAGTGCCAGATGTGGAGCTATCTGACGATGGGAACGTACTGGCCGTAAGGCGTTTTGATCGTGACTCTATTGATGGTACGCCACTAGGCCTAGAAGATTTCTGCGCTTTGTTAGCTCTTTCGCCCACAGATAAATATCGCCCTTCAATGGAAAGTGTGGCCGCACAACTAAGAAGGTTTTGCGCGGAATCGAACATAGTATCGTCATCAAAAAGCTTGATTAGCATGCTCGTACTAAATCTAGTGGTACGAAATGCCGACGCGCACGCGAAAAACTATGCACTTTTGTACACTTCCGCCCAAGATGCAATTTTGGCACCTGTATACGATGTGGTAACCGTTCATGCTTACCAGAAATTCGCAAATAGTACGTTTGGCCTCTCGATAGGAGGTAACAAGGGGTGGAATCTTCGCAAACAACTCGACCGATTCTGCCTCGAACGACTTAATTTGCCACTCTCAACAGTTTCTGATGCCGTTGAGTTAGCAGCCGCTGGTATGCAAAAACTACTGCCCGAAATTGAACGGTATGCGAATGGATTCCCCCAATTTCGCGACACCGGCAAGCGCATGGTGAAATTGTGGCAAGCTGGGCTTCAAGCAACCGCTGGCAACCAAGTCACTTCCGTCCTCGTGGATTTTTCAGCAGCCAAACTATCAGATGAACAAAGACGAACAAAAATTCGGAAGGTGATGTACACCATGAATCGCACAAAGATCATGTGAACCTGCGAGCGGCCAGATTGGCTGTCGAATCGCGATTCAGCCAAACACCCAAGCCAAGGTCGTCACAAAAATACTGGCGTGATAGATTCAGCTGAATGTTGGCGAATTCTAACGATTGTGGGCGGGCGCTAAGTCAATAAAAACAACGTTATCATCCAACTTTTAATCCGTTGGTCGCAGGTTCGAATCCCGCACGGCCTACCAGTATCAAGAAGGGCTCAGGAGAAATTCTGGGCCCTTTTCATTAATAGCGCAGATAAATTGGTGCGCCACTTTACTGCCCGAAAGTCGAAGCCTTCAGCCCCCCAATATGCCAAAATGCGGGGCGACAATTTCTACACCGGAGGGCTTATGAAACGGGTTGTATTTAATCAAAAAGGCGGCGTAGGCAAATCCACAATCACCTGCAATCTGGCGGCGATTAGCGCCGCGCACGGTCGTCGCACACTGGTCATCGATCTCGATCCACAGGGAAATTCGACGCAATATCTGCTTGGCGCAGATGTATCGGCGCCAGGGCCTACGCTGGCGGACCTGTTTGATCAAACGCTACAGTTCAAGCTGGTGACGAAAAAGACAGGGGAATTCGCGCGCGAAACGCAGTTTGAGAATCTAAGCGTGCTGGCCTCGCATCCCTCACTGGTGGAGCTCGCCGTCAAACTGGAATCGCGCCACAAAATCTACAAGTTGCGCGAGGCGCTGGACGAAATACAAGACGAGTTTGATGCGATCTACATCGACACGCCGCCAGCGTTGAATTTTTTTACGCTCTCGGCACTGATCGCGGCCGATACCTGCCTGATCCCGTTTGATTGCGACGAATTCGCACGCCGTGCGCTGTACACATTGCTCGAGAACGTCGCCGAGATCCGCGCCGATCACAACCCTGGCCTGGAAGTGGAAGGTATCGTGATCAACCAGTTCCAACCACGCGCCAACCTGCCGCAAAAACTCGTCAAGGAGTTGATCGCAGAAGGCCTCCCTGTCCTCTCCAGCTGCCTCTCGTCGTCCGTCAAAGTGAAGGAATCGCACGAACAGGCGTTACCCCTCATCCATATGGCACCACGCCACAAGCTCACGCAGGAGTACGAGGCGCTTTACAAAGAGCTGGAGCGGGCAACGCGGAAATCAAAAGGTGGCTCGACCGGCCGCACTCCCAAAAAATGGGTGCCCGTCTAACGCCATGCCGCACGAACCTGAATACTTGTTTGGACATATGGTTATGCGAACCAGTTTCACGTCAATCCACACTCGATCTGTTTTGAGATCACCGAGACCGCGGCGATTTCGGACATGGCGAGCGCAAGAAGTTTTATCAAGGAATTTAAAAGCATCGGCTGCCAGTTTTCGCTTGATGATTTCGGTAGCGGCATGAGTTCGTTCGGCTACTTGCGCAATCTACCGGTCGACTTTTTGAAAATTGACGGCAGCTTTATCCGCAACATCTGCCGCGATTCAATTGACCTCGCCATGGTTGAGTCGATCAACCATATCGGTCACATCATGGGTAAACAGACCATCGCGGAATTTGTCGAGGACGATGCCACCATTGCGCTGCTGAGAAAAATTGGCGTGGATTGTGCGCAGGGTTACGGGATAGGCGTACCAAAGCCAATGCGCGTGGGTGCCTATTCACCCGACGCATTGCGTCGTTGATTGGGGTCGGACACCGAACCCATGCGCACCTCTTTCACCACCCTCCGCCGCATCCCGCCCGCCATCTGGGCGCTGGGGTTCGTCAGCCTGCTGATGGATATCTCTTCCGAGTTGATACACAGCCTGTTGCCCGTGTTCATGGTCGCGTCGCTTGGCGCGAGTATGTTCGTGGTAGGCATGATCGAAGGCGTAGCGGAAGCGACGGCGCTGATCGTGAAAGTATTCTCCGGCGCGCTGAGTGATTACTGGGGCAAGCGCAAGCCGCTGGCGGTAATGGGTTACGGTCTGGGTGCGATTTCGAAGCCGCTTTTCGCGCTCGCCAGCACGGTGGATTTTGTGTTGACCGCACGACTGATGGACCGCGTCGGCAAGGGAATCCGCGGCGCGCCTCGTGATGCGCTGGTTGCCGATATTGCGCCACCTGATTTGCGCGGTGCCGCGTTTGGGTTGCGGCAATCGCTCGATACCGTGGGTGCGTTCCTCGGGCCGTTGCTCGCCATGGGGCTAATGGTGTTGTGGGCCAACGATTTCCGGGCGGTTTTCTGGGTCGCCGTAATCCCGGCTTTTCTGGCAGTGGCGCTGTTGTTCTTCGGTGTCCAGGAGCCGGAAAAGCCGCAAGCCGCCAGGCGCGTCAATCCCATCAAACGCGAGAATTTGAAGCGATTGAGCCGTGCGTATTGGTGGGTCGTGGCCATTGGAGGCGTATTCACGCTGGCACGGTTTAGCGAAGCTTTCCTGGTGTTGCGCGCACACGAGGGTGGCCTGCCGCTGGCGTTCACGCCGCTCGTGCTTGTCGTGATGAACATCGTCTATGCGGTTAGCGCCTACCCGTTCGGTAAACTCGCCGATTCGATGAGCCATACACGACTGCTCGCGGTCGGACTCATCGTGTTGATCGCGGCCGATTGCGCGCTGGCATACAGTAATCAGTGGATGTGGATGAGTATAGGCATCGTACTTTGGGGGCTGCATCTGGGATTGACGCAAGGCCTGCTCGCGACCATGGTGGCGGATACCGCACCCGAAGATTTGCGCGGCACCGCATATGGATTTTTCAATCTGGTGAGTGGCGTGGCGCTGCTGGTTGCGAGCGGATTGGCGGGCTTGATCTGGGACCGCCTGGGTGCATCATTCACGTTTCTCGCCGGAACATTTTTTTGCATTGTCGCGCTGATCATGATTGCGGCGGTATCCGGCGTTTCCCGCAACGTCTCGACACAAAAGCCGTAGATCGCCATTCCACCAGCCTCGTGGCGGCATTTGTGCCTGAAAGGCGCGCCAGTGCTAGAGTATCGTAATCTATTTTGGTTTTACTCAGGGGGCCTCTGATCAAGTATTCAGGTCGCGGATACTTAATCAGAGGTTCCCTGGCGCAGGCGCGAAAATACGACGTGATTTTGGGACAAACGAATGAAAAATTCTTTCGCCGCCGTCATTCTGATGTCGACCATTGCCTCCGCAGCATGGTGCGCGCCGCCGCTCGCGTCCGATGATGCC
>JAJAYN010000265.1 GCA_026786225.1 Burkholderiales bacterium
CGACAAGGTATTTCTGACCTCCCGGCATATTTTCATACGGTAGGCGACGATGTTCTGGCAGGGTGACGTCATCGAGAACGCTGCCATCTGCGCTACCAGTGATTGAAAAGACGGGCAGCTTGATGTCGCCAAACTGGCTGCGCAGATTTGATTTGTTACGGGCGTTGGGGCTGAAAGCTATCGCGGCCGTAATGCGGGAGTCCAAGCCTGATTGTTGATAGGTCAACGGCGACTTCTGTCCCGCGATAGTAAATGTCGTTTGCGCACCAAAAGAATGGCCCGACATACCAATCCGCGTCGGATCCGCTTGTGCGAATGCCTTCTCGCCACCCATGGTGCGACGAATGACTTCATCGATCACAAAGCGGACATCGCCAACCCGCGATGCGAGATTGGCCACTGTCATACCTGCCCTCAAGCGATTGGCAATATCGGCCGGCGCGACCCATTTCCAAAGCGCCTCATCGCTACCCGCGTGCTGTAAGGCAACCACGACAAAACCGTGGCTCGCCCAATGCGTGGCCCAGCGCGCGCCGCCCTCGCGATTACCGCCCAAGCCGTGCTAAAAAAGAACGACGGGAAATTTAGTTGGCGTAGCAACGGTGGCGTCAATTGGCGGATAGTAAAGCTTGACCGGGACGTCGCGCGCCCGCGAAACATCGCGCCACACGACGAGCGAAGTCTCCACCGCAAATACGCCTGATGATGCGTAAGCCAATTGTTCGCCAGCGCTTGCGACGCGCGTCGTCGATGCAGGCTGTTGCGCGGCGGCGAGCCGGTGGGAAATGCCGACGGCCAAAAGACATGAAAAAGCGACAATGGCGAGGTACTTAAATACCATTGATACCAATAGCAAATTTCGCT
Source organism: Burkholderiales bacterium (assembly GCA_026786225.1). Classification (GTDB taxonomy): domain Bacteria; phylum Pseudomonadota; class Gammaproteobacteria; order Burkholderiales; family Usitatibacteraceae; genus UKL13-2. Next base: position 865 of record JAJAYN010000265.1, read on the forward strand.
TCATCTCAATTGGCCTGGCAAAAAACGACTTTTGCGATTGCTCACGGAAGATTCTCCCGAGCGCTCGTTACTGTTACTTTTGCTTGTGCGCAGCGCGTTTATCGCGGTGCGCCTTCAGCTCTGCCGTGGTAACGAAGCCGTCCTTATTTGTATCAATCTCATCGAAGTGCTTGGCGATGCGCGGTAACGCTGCGGCCTCCGTGCGATTGATTTTACCGTCGCCGTCTTTGTCGGCGGCTTTTAATCGCTCATGCATTTTGTGCGCACGATCGCCCTTGGGTGCTTCCGGTGGTGTTTGGGCAAATACGACTGACGCACCGATACTGGCTGAGAGCAAGACGGTAACAAACGCAACATTTACTTTTTTCATGCTGTTCTCCATTGGGTTTCAATTGATGCTTCCAGGTACTTCATTAGCCTGCGACGAATTTGTATGCACAGGTTACCCAATAGAACGTGCAAAATCCGCTCCGGTTGCCGACGCTTGGTAACCGCATGTAACTATTGGTGCCGACGCACGGCTAGACGGGACATTTGTTAACATTCACTTACAACTAAGGGCGCTGCTTATGCGTGGTACCGCCGCCGCACTACTAACATGCAAACATGACCAACCCCCAGACAAATTCACACCCGCCTCCACGCCACCGAATCCTTGTCGTCGATGATGATTTGCGTCTGCGCGACTTGCTCAAGCGCTACCTTACAGACCAAGGCTTTGCCGCAGACACGGTTCCCGACGGCGTTGCGCTTGATCGCGCGTTCACGCGCAACCGCTACGATCTGGTGGTACTCGATGTGATGCTGCCGCATGAAGATGGCTTTGCAATTTGCAGCAGGCTACGGTCCTCTGCCGCTGCCGAAGCTAATATTCCGATCATCATGTTGACCGCCAAGGGCGACGACCTTGACCGCATCGGCGGGCTTGAAATCGGTGCCGACGACTATCTGTCCAAGCCATTCAATCCGCGCGAATTGGTCGCCCGAATCAACGCGGTCCTGCGCCGCCAGGCACCGCTCCCCAAGCCCGGCGCGCCTGCTGAAACTGACAGCGTTGTACTGTTCGGCCCGTTCAGTCTGAACCTCGGCACCCGCGCCCTGCTGCGCGATGGCCAACCACTGGCGATGACCACGGGTGAATTCGGCCTGCTGAAGGTGTTGGTGGAGCACGCCCGTGTGTCACTTTCGCGAGACAAGCTCACCGAATTGGCACGCGGACGCGAGCATGACTCCTTCGACCGGGCCATCGACGTGCAGGTCTCCAGGGTGCGTAAACTTCTCGGTGAAGACCCCTCCAACCCTCGTTATGTGCAAACGGTATGGGGGCTGGGGTATGTATTCGTGCCAGACGGGCAAAAGCACGCTTAGTGGGCGCGGCCACGATGTCACCTGCTGATTCGTTTGCGGTAAACGTTTCGTGTCGCTGATACCTAAATCGCTGCTGGCGCGCAGCGCATTGGTCATCGCATTGGCCTTGCTTGCGAGCCAGATCGCGTCGGTGCTGTTGTTCCAGTACTACTCGCAAACGCCGCGCATGCGGCTCGTCGCGACAGGCTATATTAGCCATCTTAAAACCGTCCGTGCCGCGCTTGAGATCGTCCCACCGGCGCAGCATCGGGAATTTCTCGCAAAGCTTCGCGAAGAACGCGGCATTCGCGTGCTTCCACCACAACGCATCGTTGACGAACTCGCACCGGCACCTGACTTACCGGCGATGCGCGTCGCGCGTGAACGGTTGCGCGACCAGTTTGGGCCGGGTGCGGATATTTTTGTTTACCAGCGGCCATTGCGGGCACA
>JAJAYN010000266.1 GCA_026786225.1 Burkholderiales bacterium
ACGATTCGAGGCGCTTGAACATTTGCTGGAGCACACGCCGGAACTTGTCGGAAAGCTGGTGTTCATCCAGATCGCCGCACCCACCCGCAGTAAATTGCCGGCTTACCTGCGCTTGCAGGAAGAGACGCGGGCAGCGGCGGAGCGGCTCAACGCCCGTTTCAGCCGCGAAGACTGGAAGCCGCTCATCCTGCTCGATCGGCACCATGAGCCACAGGAAGTTTTCGAATACCTGCGTGCCTGCGACTTTTGTGTGGTCAACAGCCTGCACGACGGGATGAATCTGGTTGCCAAGGAATTTGTCGCCGCGCGCGACGATGAGCGCGGTGTGCTCATCCTCAGCACTTTTGCCGGCGCGTCTCGGGAATTGATCGAGGCGCTGATCGTTAACCCGTACGATATTCCCGCCACGGCGGACGCCATTCTCCAGGCATGGAAGATGAGCCCTTCGGAACAGGGGGAGCGCATGCACCTGATGCGCCGAACCGTCAAGGAAAATAACGTCTATCGCTGGGCGGGACATTTGCTGAGCGATGTTGCGCGCGTCAGACAGCATGAACGCATCGCCGCCATGCGCGCAGCCATGTCGCCGCGCCACGCGAGCCTCATGGAACGGATGTAGTGCAGGCAAATCCCGGCAAATGGGCAAAATGTGAAGCTGAAGGGGCGAATCAGCGCTTGCGCCCGGGCAATGGATTGCAGTAACGCCCTTGGACTAGACCGGCCAACCATGTCCGGTTCAGATGGTCGATTCGCCCATGCGGCGTCGGCAGCGCCTTTTCGTCTGGCCCCAGACTGCCTCACTTTGGAGATGTGACGTGACGAATCTCGACCTCGGCATTATCGGCAATTGCACTATCAACGCGGCGATCGACGCCTTGGGCCGCGTCGTCTGGTCCTGCTACCCGCGGCCGGACGGCGATCCGGTATTTCATGCGTTACTGAACGGCCCGGACCCGTTCGTACCGGCAGCGCGTGGCTATTGCGCCATCGAAATAGAGGATTTCGCCAGTGCCGAGCAGCACTATGTCGCCAACACTGCAGTGCTGGTAACGGTCCTGCGCGACAGTGGCGGCAATGCGCTGGAAATCACCGATTTCGCGCCGCGCTTCGAGATGTTCGGACGCATGTTCTGCCCGGCCACCTATGTACGCCGGATCGCGCCGCTGAGCGGCCGTCCGCGCATCTGCGTGCGCATGCGGCCGGGGTTCGAGTACGGCCAGACCGCGCCGGTCATTACGCGCGGCAGCCATCACATTCGTTACGTTGGTCCCGGGCAGACGCTGCGGCTGACCACCGACCTGCCAATCAGTTACGTCGTCGATGAGACCAACTTCCTGCTCGATGGACCGGCCAACCTGGTCATCGGCGCGGACGAAGCGATCGAGGAGGCAATTCCCGGCCTCGCTCGCAGTTTTGAGGAGCGCACCATTCGTTATTGGCGTGAGTGGGTACGTCCGTTAGCTTTGCCACTCGAGTGGCAGGATGCGGTGATTCGCGCAGCAATCACGCTCAAACTGTGCACCTTCGAGGACACCGGCGCGATCATCGCGGCAATGACGACGAGTGTGCCGGAGGCGGCCGATTCCGGGCGCAATTGGGATTACCGCTTCTGCTGGCTGCGAGACGCATTCTTTGTAGAGAGCGCCCTCAACAGTTTGTCGGATGTTGCAACCATGGAAAACTATCTGCGCTATCTTCTCAATGTCGTGCGGGGCGCAGAATCGCACGGTCACCTACAGCCCGTGTACGGAATCGGCACCGAGGCGGCATTGACAGAGCGGCTGGTGGAGACCCTGCCGGGCTATCGCGGGATGGGGCCGGTGCGCGTTGGCAATCAGCCATTCGAACATCGCCAGCACGACGTTTATGGGAACGTTATCCTGGCTACCACGCAGGCGTTTTTCGACCAGCGCCTGCTGAAACCAGCAGGTAACGTTGATTTTGCCAATCTGGAATGGCTCGGTATGCGCGCAATTGAACTATATGACCAGCCTGACGCAGGAATGTGGGAATTGCGCACCAAGGCCGGCGTCCATACCTCATCCAGCCTGATGTGCTGGGCTGCCTGTGATCGCCTCGCTCGCATCGCGGCACGGCTGATGCGGTCCGACCGGTCAACCTTCTGGTCGAATCACGCCGAAAACATCAAAGCACGCATCCTCAATGCCGCCTGGAACAGCAAGTGCAATTCGTATACGGCCACATTCGGCGGTGACGAGCTCGACTGCGGCGTGCTGCTGATGGGTGAGGTGGGGCTGGTCAATCCAGCAGACGCGCGTTGGCGAAGCACGGTCGATGCAATCGGCCGCGAATTGCGCCATGGCGCGCACTTGTTCCGCTACCGTCACGCCGACGATTTTGGTCGGCCCCGGACGGCGTTCACGGCCTGCACGTTCTGGTATATCGACGCGCTGGCGCGCGTAGGCCGAGTTGCCGAGGCACGAGAGATGTTTACCACGCTGCTCGAACGGCGGAACCCGCTTGGCCTGCTGTCCGAAGATATCGACATCACGACCGGAGAACTCTGGGGTAACTTTCCACAAACCTATTCGCTGGTCGGCATCATCAACTGCGCGACGCGCCTGAGTCAGCCGTGGGATAGCGTTTTGTAGCGCCCGTGGCGCATCAAGCTGCGGCTACTTCGTGCGCCAGCGCTTCAATGTCGGCGAGGTTGTCTGCCTTGTCCGATGTCGACCAGCAATCAAGGAAACGCAACACTGCCGCAGGCGATTGCAAGTGAAGATGCGCGTCGTCGGTGATGCGGTCACCCACCGCCATGGTCAAGCCACCGAGCCGCGTCGCCGCCGCAAACATATCCAGATCGGTAATGTCGTCGCCAATCACGACCGGTCGGGTCCCTGAAAACGGCGGCTGCCGCATGGCTGATTCGAGCCCTGTCCCCTTGTCGACGCCGATCGGCTTGATCTCCACCACGCGGCGGCCCGGCAAGCAGTGCCAGCCGGATGCGAGTCTGGCACACAGATCATTCAAAGCCTCGGCAAGCGAAACTGCCGCAGCCTCGGTGCCGCGCTCGTGCACCGCGATGGCACTGCCCTTGTCTTCGATAAACGCGCCCGAATAGTGCCGCGCAATGTTTGCGACTTCGTGGCGCAATGTTACGGTCGACGTTACCAGCGGGTTGAGTTGGATACGACCGCCCTGCGCGCGGTACTCGAGTCCGTGCACACCGATGGCAGCACCCTGATACGGAAACAGGAGTTGGTCGAGTACTGAAATATTTCGCCCGCTTGCTATCGCGAGGGCGCCGCCGAGTCTCTGGTCAAGGCGCTGCAGGATCTGCGGCAAGATTGCGGGCACCGAGACGGTGTCCGGATGCCCTGCAATATCGATGAGCGTGCCGTCAAGATCTAGAAAGAGACTTAAATGCGCCATACGAAGTCGCTCTCGTCATTTGTAGCGGCATATCCCGGTTTGGCCGCAGCGAGCCACAAGACCTGTCGGGCGATGCGTCGCGAAGCCGAATCCAACCATTCGCGCCAGTGTTTATGCAGTGTGCCAGTCGCAACGACAAAACCCGACCGCGGTGCGCGCAATACGCAGACGGACTGTGCACCGCGGCTACAGTCGGCGACAACATGAAAGAAGTTTTGCTCGATGAAATGCACACCCTATTTTAAGTTGTGTTGTTTCGGCCCGCAGCACTTTGAAGTGTTTGCTCAGACCACGCGATTCAGAAAAACCTTGTCTCCGCCGCTGGCACGTGGGGTTGCACGCCTGTGTCGCGCTTCGACCTGCCGCCGCTATGTGGAGTTCTTGCCAGATCGGCAAAGGCCAAGATGCGACGCTTTGATATGCATTGACCTTCCTAAAACGGAAACCCCAGAATTGGCGCGGTTTTTCAGCCAAAAAGGTCTGTAAGTAGGCGTCAATACTGGAGTTTTGTGATTTTTCGTATGTTCTTGGCACATCACAATCGTCTGACATCGACATATGCGATCTTTTCTGACCTTTATTGGTCAGGCTTGCACAGCATCCGCAACCAAAAATAGCCAAGCACCCCAGCAGCCAAGGACGCCAACAGGATCGCCATCTTCGACGCGTTGATCGCGGGTAGGTTTCCTGCGAATGCAAGATTGGTGATGAAGATCGACATCGTAAATCCGATGCCACCCAAGATCCCTGCGCCAAAGATATGCCGCCACTTCAGATCAGGCGGCAAATGGCACAGGCCGCTTGCGACGGCGGCAAAGCAGAGCAAAGTCACACCCAGCGGCTTGCCCAAGACCAACCCGGCAATGATGCCGATGCCATTCATATCCGAAATGTTCTGAAACCAGTCCGCGCCAATCAGAACCCCGGTATTGGCGAGTGCGAAGAGCGGCAGGATGATGAACGCGACCGGTTTATGCAAGGCGTGCTCCAGCCTGTGCGAAGGCGATGTTGCATCGTCGTCCCGGGCCGAAAATGGAATTGCGAACGCCAGCAAGACACCGGCGATCGTCGCGTGTATGCCGGATTTCAGCATCAGAAACCACATCAATGCGCCACCGAGTAAATAGGGCGTGAGGGACATGA
>JAJAYN010000267.1 GCA_026786225.1 Burkholderiales bacterium
ACTACTGGCTGGATTGGAGCGTTACATACGCCAATCAAAGGATGTTCAGTTGCATGGCATTGGCGAGCCGCTGGCCAGTCCGGCGTTTTGGGACAGCCTGAATTTTATTCCCGATGAGTGTGAGTCGTCGATCAACACAAACTTTACAGTACTCAACGACAAGCGGCTAAAAAAGCTTGTCGAGTCTCAGCTAAAGATCATCAACGTTTCTTTGGATGCGGCGCGTCCCGAAACGTATCAAAAAATTCGCGGGTTCTCATTTGAAGAAGTCGTCGGAAATATCCGGCGATTCGTTGATGCGCGCGCGGCAACCGGTAAAAAATTCCCGCTGCTGTACATGAACATGACCTTGATGCGTTCCAATATCGAAGAGGTGCTGGAATTTATCAACATGGCGGCCGACCTCGGTGCCGATAGTATTTACTTTTGGCACCTGAACCGCTGGCCGGATGATGAAATGCAGCGCTACATGGTAGAGCGCGATGGATGGATGTTCGATTACAAAAAAGAGGGGCTTTGGAATTTTCCGGAATTGTCAGATGACTATCTGCACAAGGCAGAAGCATTAGCGCTTGAAAGGGGTGTCACTTTGCGATTGGATCAAAACAAACAGGTGTATTTCATCGGCGCGGAGGCACCTCATGGTTGAAACCGTAAAAGATTGCCACTACCCCTGGACGTGGATGATGGTGACTGCCGATGGCGCTGTGAAGCCATGCTGCTTCTCATCGGCATCGTTGGGGAATTTACATGACAACGATATCGATGAAGTCTGGAACGGTGCAACTGCGATTGAGCTAAGAAAGTACATCAAAGCCAACAGGGTCCACCCTGTATGTGCAGGTGCGCCGTGCAAATATGTGCAAAATATGCAAATCCGGCTTGTGCAGGTAGAGGCACCACAGCTTGGCGATAATCCTGCACACGTTAATGAGGTTGCAGGCTGATTGGCGCGGTGCGATATTCGCGGGTACTCGCGCTTATTTCGCCACCGACGCAGAATGCAACCCCATCACGCCGATAACGATCAGCGTGAGAGACACCATTTTCAGCGCCGTCGCCGGCTCTTTGAAATACAGGATGCCGATGGCACCGGTAAGTGCAGTGCCGACGCCGGACCAGATCGCATAAGCAACGCTCAATTCAATGGTCTTGACCGCAATTGTGTTGAGGGCGAAAGCGCAGCCGTAAAACACGAACATCATGATGCTGGGCGAAATCTCGGTAAAGCCACGCGAGAGCTTCATGCAGGTCGTGCCTGCCACTTCAAATAAAATTGCGCCGCTTAGGAAATACCAGGCTGAATGCATAACGTTTTTCTCAATTTAGAAGGTAATCTATCGCGACCGTCTGCGCCGCACTTCCGTTTCGCGCTCAAGGCGTCCGAGCAGCTTTTCGGATTCCACCTCGGCTTCGCGATACAGCAGCGGGAAGACACCCTTTAGACAGCTCCATTCACGATGCAAGAAATGGCTGCGCGACTGCTCGAGTGTCTGCACATCGCGCTGGGCACGCAATTCGACCATATGACCATCAAGAATTTCTCGCATGCGCAGTTCCGCTGCGAGTTGTAGCTGGTTAAACCCGCGTATCTCCGGTGCCCGCACGCGCAGGTCTTCGTCCAGACGTACATCGTTTAGTTGCAGTACGTCCTTCATGCGCGCGACTTGCCGGATTTTGGTCATGCGCAATCTACATTCGACTTCGATGTCGACCAAGCGGGCTTCGGCGGAGGGTGGTACGGGGCTGTTCATACTTGATGGCGGGGCGAAAAATTGCAACGATCATTCTATCTTACGTGGCTCGCCGCGGCTTTTATGAAAAGGCAGCGTCTTTTTCGGGCGCAGGTGGCCGCGACGTAAAATAGCCACTGTTTCCGCGCGTTTTTTCTTCCCCGTAATCAGGAATCGACATGAATATCACCTCGTATTTTTCCCATGGCCTCTTCAAGGGCAAGACCATCTTCATTACCGGTGGCGGCAGCGGTATTAATCTCGGTATCGCCAAGAATTTCGCGGCGCTGGGTGCCAGTATCGCCATATGTGGCCGCACCCAGGAGAAACTTGACAATGCGGCGGTTGAACTGCGGGCGCTCGGGGCCAAGGTCTGCACAGCCGTCGCGGATGTGCGCGAAATGGCGGCACTCGAAGCAGCAATGGCAAAGACCAAGGCCGAACTGGGCCCCATCGATGTGCTGGTCTGCGGCGCGGCGGGAAATTTCCTGGTCCCCGCTGAGCACTTGTCGGCGAATGGTTTCAGGACCGTGATCGATATCGACCTGATGGGATCTTTCAACGCGTCGCGTGCTGCTTTCTCGCAATTGCAGGAAACCAGAGGCTCGATCATTTTTATTTCCGCAGGACAGGCTTACATGCCTTACGCCTATCAAGTGCACGTGGCCGCGGCCAAGGCTGGTATCGATATGATGATGAAAAACCTGGCGCTCGAATGGGGTAAGTACGGTATCCGCTGCAATAGCATCGCGCCCGGCCCCATCGAAGGCACTGAGGGGATGAAGCGGCTCTCGAGCCCGGATGCGTTGGCGCAACTGCAGGCGGGAATTCCACTCGGGCGTTTGGGCACCGTCGACGAGATCGGTCAGGTGGCGGTTTTCCTGGCGTCGCCATTGGCCTCGTATGTCAGTGGCTCGGTACTCGTCGCCGATGGCGGGCAAAACCTGGCGGGCTCAGCACTCTTCAACATTGGCGCGGAAAAGATGATGAAGACTGCAGCAACAGGAAAAAAGTAACGATGATCGAGGCCGCCATGATCCAACCCGTTTTCGAGACCCTGCAACTTTCGTTGGACAAGCATATCGCCCACGTCCGCATCAATCGCCCCGAAAAAGCCAATGCCATGAGCCGCGCCATGTGGAGCGATATCGGCGCGGCCTTCGACTGGATCGATGCCACATCTGAAGCGCGGGTGGCGGTGATCAGCGGCAACGGCGCACATTTCACGTCCGGCATAGACCTGGCGATGCTGGCCGGTGTCGCTGACGAAGTGGATGACGACTGCGAAGGTCGGAAGCGGGAAAAACTCCGTCGCACGATTCTCGCGTTGCAGGATTCCCTGACCAGTATCGAGCGTTGTCGCAAGCCGGTATTGGCGGCGATTCATGGTGCGTGCATCGGCGGCGGAATCGACCTTATCTGCTGCGCCGACATGCGCTATTGCTCGACGGACGCGTATTTTTCGATCAAGGAAATCGACATGGGCATGACCGCCGATGTCGGCACCTTGCAGCGCCTGCCGAAACTGATCGGCG
>JAJAYN010000268.1 GCA_026786225.1 Burkholderiales bacterium
ATGGGGAGTCGCTGTACGAGCGTGATGTGCAGGCGCGATCGCTGCCTGGGAAGATTGTGGTTGAGCGGGCGGGGAAGTAGTTTCAACGGACAGGTATGAGCGATTTAATGTCAAATCCCTCATCCCAACCCTTCTCCCCAAGGAGAAGGACTCTGCTTCAGCGCGCGGTGCATTTCCTCTCCCTTGGGACGAGGGCACACTTGAAGCGAAGCAGAGGGCGGAGGGTGAGGGGTAAGCTGTTAATGACGGCAATACTGCTCATTGTCTTCGCGTTGCTATTTCTCCGCCTCCTCCCCAAGCCCCCCCTCCGCGACTTCGCCCAATACTCCAGTGCCGTCTACGCCGAAGATGGCACGTTGCTACGCCTCACCACCGCAAGCGACGAGCAATACCGTCTGTGGACACCTCTGGAAGCAATTTCGCCCAAGGTAGCCGAAGCCGTCATGCGCTACGAGGATCGGTGGTTTTACTGGCACCCCGGCGTGAACCCTGCCGCGATGGTGCGCAGTGCTTACGCGACCTTCACGGGCGAAAGGCGCCAGGGTGGCTCGACGTTGACGATGCAGCTTGCACGCAAACGCTACGGCATCGACAGCCGGACAATGGGCGGCAAGTTACAGCAGATGGCGGCAGCGTGCTGGCTCGAAGCACGCTACAGCAAGCACGACATTCTTGAGGCTTATCTCAATTTCGCTCCATATGGCGGCAACATCGAGGGCGTAGGTGCGGCGAGCCTGGTCTACTTTCAAAAGCGCGCAGTCGACCTGACGCTTCCGGAAGCCTTCACACTCGCGGTGATCCCGCAGAACCCGGCTGCACGTGGGGGCAGCAAAGTTACCTCTGCGGCGACGGTCGATGCGCGCGCGCGCATCGCCGCACTTTGGCTAGCCAAGCATCCCGAAGACGAGCGCCTCGGTGCCAGCCACGCCATCGCGCCGAAATTTGCAGCAGCATTGCCGTTTCGTGCGCCGCACGTCGTCACGCAATTGTTGAAGGATCGCCAAGGCGAAGTATTCTCCAGCATCGATCTGAAAATGCAGAATACGGTTGAGCGTGCCATCGCACAACGCATCGAGCAATATCGCGACAGCGGTATGCACAATGCCTCTGCCATCCTGCTCGATACCGAAACCATGCAGGTGAAAGCGTTAGTGGGTTCGGCCAACTTTAATGACGACGAGATCGACGGGCAGGTGAATGGCGTACTGGCCAAGCGCTCGCCGGGATCAACGTTGAAGCCCTTCATTTACGCGCTGGCATTCGATCAGGGTGTGCTGCATCCGATGACGGTGTTGAAAGACGCGCCCACCGCGTTCGGTCCGTTCAGTCCGGAAAATTTCGATGGCCGATTTGTCGGACCCATCACCGCGCAGGAAGCGCTGACACGCAGCCGAAACATTCCTGCTGTCTCAGTCGCCGCCAAACTCACGCGACCGAGTCTGTATGACCTGATGAAGACGTCAGGCGTGGCTAATCTGGCGAGCGAGAAACACTATGGATTGGCGCTGACACTGGGTGGCGGCGAAGTAACGATGGAGGAGCTTGCGCGCATGTATGCGATGCTGGCCAACGGGGGCGAGCTCAAGCCCATTGCTTACTCAAAAAATGCGACGCCTTTGGAAACGAAGCCCTTCTCCCGTTCACGGGAAAAGCTGGCCGACAGGCCGGATGAGGGAACGCTAACCAACACCCGTCTTCTCTCCGAAGAAGCCGCCTACGTCACCCTGGACATGCTCAAAACCAATCCGCGCCCTGACACCGGCCTGCCCGCACAACCAGCCGTCGCATGGAAGACCGGCACCTCCTGGGGTTTTCGCGACGCATGGACCGCCGGCACCTTCGGCCGCTACGTGCTCATCGTGTGGGTGGGCAATTTCGACGGCAGCAGCAACCAGTCGTTCATCGGCATCTCGGCCGCGGCGCCATTGTTTTTCAATATTGTCGATGGCTTGCGCAACGAAGGATTGCTGGCGCAGGAAACCAATCCGCGTTTGCCGCCGCGTAAATTGACGCGCGTGGAGGTATGCGCCGCGACGGGCGATTTGCCGAACGCCTATTGCCCAACACGCGTACCCAGTTGGTTTATGCCCGGTAAATCACCGATCCGCGTCTCCAATCTACATCGACGTGTTTTGCTAGACCGCCGCACTGGGCAGGCTGTGTGCGAAGAGGGGCCGAACACGCATTGGCAGGTGATCGAATACTGGCCCTCCGACATGCAGAAAATTTTCCGCGATGCAGGCATGCCGCGCCGCGAAGCGCCGCGCTTGCCCGATTGCGCGCGGGGCAGCGCCGACAACAACATCGCAGGTGACCCGCAAATTGTTTCGCCGCTGAGGGCGGTGACGTACACGTCACGCCTGTCGAATATGGCGCCGATCTCCCTCCGCGCCGAGGGCAACAGCGGCGGCAATCGCGGAAAGCTGTTCTGGTTTTCCAACGACGCCTTCGTCGGTGAGGCCCAGGCTGGCGAAGCGTTAGCGTGGAATCCGCCGCGCGCGGGACGCTACGTGGTGCGCGTAGTTGATGAGGCCGGTCGGGCCGACAGTCGCGACGTCTCGGTTGAAGTCGTACCCTGACAAACACGAGCACTGGCGCGCGTCGCGGGGCAAAAGCGCGCCAGAAGCCGCGCCGATGCTGGATCTGCATTCTCCACTGTGGGATGCAGCACTATTGAAAAATGGAATCGTTGAACAGATATGTGAATCTTCACCGTAAAGCGCCGTCAAACAAGCGCATTCACTTCCAGAAAAAAATGAAAAAAGCCTCCCTCTGCCTCGTCGTCGCACTGGCTACAACTTTATCGTCAACTGGTGGCATTTCCGCACAACGTGAAGCGGCTGAAAAGCCGGTCGTGCCGCGCGCCGTCACACCACGCGGCCCGCTGCTGGAGAGCGAACGCAGTCTGGTCGCCTTGTTTGAGGTCGCGGCACCGTCTGTCGCGTACATCACCACGGAAAATCTCGTGCAACGGGGATTCTTCGGCGCGAGTGTCGCGCAGGGCGCAGGTTCAGGATTTGTGTGGGATACGCAAGGACATGTGGTGACCAATTACCACGTCATTCAGGATGCGCGCAAAGTGACGGTGCAACTAGATGCCGGCAAGGAACCGCTTTCGGCGACCTTCGTCGGCGGCTCGCCCGAATATGACCTTGCGGTGGTCAAGCTCACGCAAATTCCTGCCGGTTTGAAACCGATTCCGCTTGGCACATCGCGTGACCTCAAGATCGGTCAATCGGTGATCGCTATCGGCAAGCCGTTCGGGCTGTCGCGGACACTCACCTCAGGCGTTATTTCCGCACTGGACCGCTATTTGCCGACACAGGAATACGCCGAGATCGCTGGTGCCATCCAGACCGATGCTGCCATCAATCCCGGTAACTCCGGCGGGCCGCTACTCGATAGCGCCGGGCGTTTGATCGGCGTGAACTCGGCGATACGCTCCAATTCCGGCAGTTCATCCGGCGTGGGATTTGCGATCCCGGTCGATCTGGTCAATCGCATTGTGCCGCAGTTGATCGCGCGCGGTTATGCGGCGTCACCGGGCATCGGTATCGTTCCGGTCAATCCCATTCTGGTCGCGCAAAACGGGATCAAAGGCGTGGTGATCGAGCAGGTGCGTCCACGAACACCTGCTGCTTCGGCAGGCCTGAAACCACTCGCGCGTCGCAGCGGCGAACTGGGAGATGTCATCACGGCTGTCAACGGGCGTGAGGTGGAGTCGCTGTCCACGTTTATCGCGGAGCTTGACCGCGTCGGTATCGGTAACACCGCCGAACTTACGGTGACGCGCGATGGCAAGACGCGGAAAGAACGCGTGCAGGTGATCGACACCAACCAGAAATAACGTTACAGGTTCTTCAGGCGGTCTGCGAGCGTATCGAGATATTTCTGAAATTTGTGGATGTCGTTGTGACCGGCGCCGTTGACCACAACCAATTCAATACCTTCACGTAATTTTGTCAGGCGCTCGCCGTGCGAGAGCCCAATCAGCGTGTCCATATCGCCGTGCTGTATCACGATCGGCCCCTTGATCTTGGGCAGCCATTCGTCACTACGCATCGGGTAGCGATTTACCAGCCCCGGCAACCACGGATAGTGCGCATCGCCCATCGCCTTCAGGCTTTCAAACGGAGACACCAGTACCGTCAGGTCGGGTTGCACATCGCTGGATAACTTTGCCGCCAGGCCGGTGCCCAGAGAACGCCCATATACGACCAGCTTTTTGCCCGCGTATTGCGGCGCGATCCTGTTCCATGCGACGCGCATGTCGTCGTGCAACTGCGCCTCGCTCTCGATCTGTCCGCTGCTCTTGCCGTAACCGCGGTAGTCGATCATGAATAAATCATAGTTCACGCGTCGATAGAAATCCACGCCAGTGAGCCACGTTTGCAGGTTGCCGCCATTGCCGTGCAGAAAGAACACAACCCCCTTGGGATTCGGCAAACGCAGGTGCAGTGCGGATAGCTCCGCACCCGCCACCGGCACTTTCACTTCTTCTACATCAGCGATCTTGAATTGATGGTCTGCATTTAGCGGCACCGGGCTGAATATCAGCTTTTCCTGCCTGAAATAGACCAGCGCGACGATACCCACATAGGCGAGCGCGGCCATGCCGAGCAAAGATAGCGCGCCGCGCCGCGCATATACCGCCCAGCGCGAACCGCCTTGCGAAATTGCCGGACTAGACGCCACCAACAAAATCACGTTTACCGACATCCACGCCGTTGTGCCGCAGGATTGCATAGGCCATCGACATATGGAAGTACATATTCGGGAATGCAAAGTGCATCAGATAGGGCTGGCCTTTGAACGTCACCGGATTGCCTGCGATGGTCAGATTGATGTCGCGATCTTCCTGGCCATCGATTTGTTCCGGCTTGAAGCTGCTGACGAATGAAAGTGTCTTATCGATGCGAGCCGCCAAATCAGCGAACGTGGTTTCGATGTCTTCGTATTTGGGCAGCTCGACACCGGCCAGACGTGCCACCGGGCCTTTGCCGAAATCGGCAGCGATCTGCACCTGGCGCGACAGTGGAAACATATCCGGGTAGAGGCGCGACCCCAGGAACACGCTCTCCTCAATTTTCTTCTCAGCAGCGTGCGCCGCGCCCTTCGCGAGCACGCCTTTGAGTGCGCCCAGAGATTTCTGGATGACGGGAACCGACGCTTGATACAGTGAAATGGTCATGAATGGTTGCTCCTTGTGAATGACGCGCTGATTTTAGCAGTCAAACCACAGTGTCCTTTCCGCGCAACATCCACCCGCAAATCCAGGATGGGAACCTTTCGCGTCATACAACGCAAACAGGTATGTGTCACGGAAGCGACCGCATGCGCTCAACGCGGCAGCGCGCAATTTCGGGTACTTCGTGCGGCTTTTTCTGCGTTTCGTCGCAATCCGCTTCACCCTTTGTAGCCACAACCTTACAG
>JAJAYN010000269.1 GCA_026786225.1 Burkholderiales bacterium
CCAGCAGGAATATCAGCGCCGTTTGTATCGGGTTGGCGAGGTTGTATGCAGCGATAGCCGACTGCTGCGATTTGAAATAATCGAGGCTGAAATACTTGCCGAGGTCGAAGATGAAGAACGCCGCGATGGCGGCGACGACAATTATCAGGACGATTAATTTGGATTTTTTCATGTTGCTCCCTTGGATGCGACGGATGCTGGACCGGTTTATTGAGATGGATTACGAAGACGATTTTCCAGCCTTCACTGCCTTGGTGGCCGTGCGTTTCCGGATTGTTGGCTTTGCTGAGGGTTTAGGTAGCGCTTTGCCCTTGATCACAAGCGGCATCTGCGGCACCAACGGTTTAAGTGGCTTGCGTGGTTTGGGTAGCTTCGCAGCTTTTGCCGGTGTGAACGGTCGCATTTCGCTGCCGCTATCGAGAAATTGTGCATGAAGGTCAACTGTTTGGCGCACGCCCACATCATTGAAATGCCGGTCAAGCCAAACAGTGGCAGCATCACGGCCACGATCACGCAACGTTTCCAGAAACGACCAATCGGTGTAGAGCTTGGAAGCGGCTGACAAGTCCGATAGCGCATCATCGGCTCGAAGCGAATGAATCAGCACATATTTAAGTTGATCGCGATACTCGTCTTTCAGCCAGCCGTCACCGATCAGTTTTTGCACAAATGCCACCGCACGCAGCTCTTTGATCAACGCGGAATTGAAACTGATTTCATTGACGCGATCCTCGATTTCATGCGGCGTCGTCGGCGTACCCGCGCGGCGAATCGGATTGATGTGAACGATCAATACATCGCGCGCGTCGGTGCAGTAGAACAGGGGAAACAATGCCGGGTTCCCCATGTAGCCGCCGTCCCAGTAGGTGTGGCCGCCGATCTCAACTGCGCGATAAAGGAATGGCAAGCACGCCGAAGCCATTACCACGTCGGCGGAAATTTCATGGTTTTGAAACACGCGAACATTGCCCGTTTGCACGTTGGTCGCTGATAGAAACAGTTTGTGCGCCTGGTGCGTATTGATCTGTGCGAAATCAACCTGCTCGACAAGAATATCGCGCAGCGGATTAAAGTTCGTCGGATTGAGTTGGGCGGGTGAAAACGCGTTCATCATGGCTTTGAAGGCCTGAAAGCTCAGGCTGTTGTCGTTGTTCCAGTGGTCCCCCTTGAGTCGATCCCAGGGCATCGCCCTTACAAGCGAATAGCGCTGCCCGGCGTCGGAAATCGCCCGCCAGAATTTCGCCAGCGCTGCGCGCGCGCCCTCTCGTCCGCCAATGATCAAGCCGTGAACCAGTACAACTGCATTCATTGACCCAGCACTGGTGCCGGAGATGCCTTCGAACGACAGCCGACCATCTTCCAGCAAACGGTCCAGGACGCCCCAGGCGAATGCGCCGTGTGCGCCGCCGCCCTGCAAGGCGAGATTGATGCTTTTGTGGGTTGGGGTAACAGATTTGCGGGCCATAGGGGCCTCCAGAATGGACGAGAACGTTGAGCAAGTGCAGAAAAGAAGGTACCGCGACACTGTGACAACGGCAAGTAAATTCGCCGTGTCCGAACGATACCCTCAGGCACAGAACGACGGCGCGCGAATCAGTCCTAGTGCGTGTGGCGCTGCGTAGGCCGGGCCATCGACGATACGGCGAAAGTAGGAATGGTGCGCGGGTGAGCCTTCCGGCCAGTTGCCGAGAAATGTTTTTTCGAACGCTCGTGTGTCGTAATGCACCGGGATGGCATCGACGTGGATGTCGCCTACGTTGCCACCGTATTGCGACAGCCCTTCTCGTGCTGGATGAACCGAAATGCGGGAGATCAGACCGTATTGCGTGTGGGAAAAATTGGGCATGCCGGCAGCACCGTTGTTGATCACGATTTGCCCGTCGCCAGTTTCGGCAAAGCGTCGAAACGTAGGCAGGCAGGTGTGGCTGGAGGCGAAACCGGCGAGCCTGGCTTCGCGACAGATCTGTTGCAGCCAGGCGATATTGGCCGGGTCGTGAAGGCCGTCGTGGGCGAAACGCCAGCCAGCGAGGGATTCCGCATCGCCGTGCACCACACCAAAGCGCGACCCACCGACCTCGGCGACGGCGTGCATCGGTAAACTAGCAAGCGTTTGAGTGAGATCCGGAAAAGCATGCGCGGTTTCCTGTAAGCGCACCATGATCTTGTTCGAACGCGCGACGTCTGCGTCGTCCACATAATCGGGATAAGCGCAGCCGCAACCTGCCACGCCGTCGGCGTCGGCATCCTGCGCAAGTTCGGTTTCGACATTGCCGCGCAGCGCGACGTGTTGAAGGACTTCGCGATTGATCGCCTGAAACCCTTCGCGATCAACGTTGAACCAGTTGAAATCGCCATTGAAAATCAGTGTCGGCGGGATCGGCTCCGCGTCGGCGAGTTCGAGAATCGCCTTCAGTGCAGGCACGTTACCGTAAAGGCCGCCGATGACATAAATCGTTTCCGCATAAATGTCGGCTGCGCGCGCAAAAACGCCGGGCGCGTAACGATAGTGGAGTGGACAGGAACGGCCAGGCGACATGGGCAGGCAAATATTGGCGAAAAATTGTCAAACTCAAGCACCAGCGAGCATCGCAGAGCATAAATGCCTGAAGATGCCGGACAATGCTGGTTCTTTGCTACTCAGCCGCCACCAACTCGTCCTCGGGATTGCTGTCGCCGTCGAGTGCACCACCGCAGGATGAGCCTTGCCCCGCCGTGCAACCGTAGCAATGATCTTTGACCACGATCTGGTTGCCGAGCAAATCGGCGCTCATCAGGTCACGCAGATGCGTTTTCATGCGGCCGGCATGTTGCAGCGGCAATCCCAGCATCTGGTTGAAATCGCAGTCGTACACAAAGCCCAGGTAGTCGACCGACAGCAGCGAGCGACACATCACGCTATCAAGGTTGTGCGCCTGAAACGACGCCACCAGTAAATCCATGTAGCCCTCGAACTGCCCCTTCGAAATCAAGGTGGAGCCGAAACGCTGGATAGGCATATTGGTGATGGTGAACAAATGATTGAAGACGATACCGAAATTGTCTTTCAACAGCCGGTGGTAGTCAGCTTCGAGCTGTTCCTGCGAAGGCGGCAGCTTCGGGCCCTGCGGATTGAAAACCAGATTCAGAACCAGATTGCTTCGCGGCGCGGCGTAGCCCAGGGCATTGAGTTTTCGCAGACCCTCGATGGATTTCTCGAACACACCTTCGCCGCGTTGCTTGTCGACGTTTTCCTGCGAGTAACAGGGCAGGGACGCACTCACTTCGACCTGGTTTTCCGCCAAAAACGTCGCCAGATCCTCGAATCCGGGCTCGCCCAGAATCGTCAGGTTGCAACGGTCGATCACGCGCACACCTTGCGCACGCGCAGCGCGCACCAGATGGCGAAAATGATCGTTCATTTCAGGTGCACCACCCGTCAAATCCAGCGTTTTTACGTTTGAGGCGCGCATGAAAGCGATTACGTCTTCAATCGTCGCAAGCGACATCATCTCTTTACGGTCCGGACTCGCGTTGACGTGACAATGAAAGCAAGACTGATTGCACTTGTAGCCAAGATTGACCTGCAATGTCTCCAGCGCCTTGCGGCGCAGATGCGGGAAACCGCGCGATTTCATCAGGTGTAGGGTTTGATGCATGAGGTGCTCTTTAGGGGATTGGCGAGATGATAGACGGGAACGGGTGGTACGTCGAGACGCCGACTCAGGAGCCGCGGCGTTGCATACGTGTAATGAGTCGAGTCGCGAACAGAATCCTGACTGCGGGTAGTGCCTTAATTTAGATAGCGATCGATGCGATGGAGTGAACTATAGCGAGTGTCCGCTTTCGACCCAAACCCGACATTCGAGGGAAGATTCCAATGCGCTCCAACGCAGACGGATTCCTCAGGCCAAGACCTTTAAGCCGTGCTTTTGCACGACGTTGAGCAGCTTAAGGGCCATGCCGCTTGGGCGCTTTGCTCCGGATTCCCATTTCTGAACGGTTGATTCGCTCGTATTCAGGTAGCGAGCAAAAATCGGCTGACTTACCTGGTTCTTTTCGCGAATCGTCTTGATCTGCTTCGGCTTGATTTCTGCCGGCATGGCCAGACACGATTCGTCGAATTCGCGCAGAGTCACTTTGCTAATAGCCCCCACCTTGTGCAGAGCACGCGCTGAGGCATGAATTGCTTCAAAAGCGTCGCTCTTGAATTTACGTTTTGTCGTCATGGTCAATCTCGATTAGGTCCTTGTCCTTCATTAGGAAGTCAAGTTGCTTCTCAGTCAGCCCGGCATAAGCCTTTGCCAACTTGCGAAAGGCAACTAACTCGGCATGGTCAATATTTTCGCGATCCTTCTTCGCAAACAGATATTCAAATATCCAGCTGCGTTCACCTTTGGCAAGAACGATCGACCGATGCATATTGTCGTTCAACCGCTTCTTGTATATGCCTCCGCCCAAGTCGTCCACTTGTCCCTTTATGACTTGGCGGATGACTTGGCTCAAATCATCGTCTGAAATGAGTGCCTTCTTCGCAGCTTTAGCAAACCCGGCGGTCTTAAATACGCGTGCTGCTATCTGACTGTTTTTGGGCATGCCGAATGGTAGCACTAGGTGCTATGTTTGGCAACGCAATGCCTAAAATTAGAATGTCGGTCAATCTGGCAGAACGCGACCTACATCCGACATTTGAGGGAAGATTCCAATTCGCTCCAAAGCAGTCGTCGAACCCAACTAGATCTACAGCATCGTGGTTTAACGTCCGAGCTAAAGGGCGCCGCGCTTTTGCGGCGTCCAGCGACCGAAGGGAGCGACCTTGAGCGACGTGTTAAGAGACAGCATTGTCATTTGACCACACGAATTTGTTCGTTTACGTGAAGGATAATTCCGCTGGCAGGTTCTCGTACCGTAGCGTTGATCCGGTATTGCCCAAGTGGATCGCCTGATTTGAATTGAAACCGCACTATCGCCTGACTGAGATAAGCAAGCTCCACCTTTGGTTGAGGTTGTGGCGTGCCGTCTCGGTCGGGAACTCGGTACCGGATCGAACCATCAGGCGCAACTAACTCGAAATCCACGTACACCTTGCAACTGTAGACCCCGGTGCGGCAACCCCGGAAGAAGACTAGTGCCGCAACATATTCCCCAAGGTGAACCTCTTTCGGAGTCTCGATAGTGAGTTTGCTTGACGCTGACGCAGTGGCCCACTTCCGCACAAATTCTTCTGGCTTTTTCGTAAGCATGACAGTCGCAGTGAATCCGTTTCGCGAGTCAGTTTCTGGCGCGGGCACTTGACCAAATGCCAAGCTGCAACCAGTTGCAACTGCGATAAGAATGGGCATCCACTTGTTCATCATCGATTGCTGTTCAACGTCCGAGCTAACCGGCGCGCGTCGCCTTTGCGCGCGTCCGGGTTGGGCGCCGAGTTATGCCTGCCGACTTCTCCGCGAGTGCGAGCAAGCCGGACAGCGCTTCATTCTCCGCTTCGGAACTAGGGAAGGCCTTCGCAATAGCTGGCTCCAACAAGACAACAGAAGTTCCTTTCGCCACCTCAGCGGCGAATTTGCCTCTTTCAAGCTTTGCAAAATCAGATCGCTTGTATTCGGGGCGCATTTCGTCTTTAGCCTTCTTCATATAGTTTCCTTTCGCCGCGCGTTACACGGCGTGCGCTGATGATTCGAATGATTCCAGGACGATACGTGTGGCTTATCGCAAGCAGCCGGCCCAAGCTTGATATTCCGAATGTAATGTAATGCTCTTCTTCAAAGGAATGATCCGGATCCCGACCGGATACCGCAAGCGTATCAAGAAACACCGAGCCTGCCTCGTCAAACGAAACACCGTGCTTTCACAGATTGGATTCGGCCTTCGAAACATCCCAGTCAAATTTCATGAGTGTGGGCATTCACGATGACTATGCATAACGTTGGAGGTCACGGGCGCGCGTTAGCGCTTCCGTGTGGAGCGAAATGTTAGAGGTCAACCTACTCATAATCGCAACTTGGTGCGCGTGGCGCCCCAAGTCCACCCGCAGCGACGGCTTTACGGATTTTTTCAACGCACCCAGGCGCAAGCGATTTGTAGATAAGAAACTCAGGTGCAGCACAATTCTCGGCATTGCCCTTTACAACCTTTCCATTCTTGTAAACGCAGCTCATGCGAGTCGGGTCAGTTTCCTGTGGTGACCAAATCCGTATCGGATCCCCCAGTTCGATTGCGACGCGAGATACAACAGTCCATTGTTTGCCATTAGGCATCCACATTGTTTGGCACCCCGAGTACTTCGCATCAATATCTCGGGCACGCGGATAAATGCGCAGCGTAATTCCATGATTGATTTCCTCTCCAGCGCTCGCTGGAGGTGCGGCAAGATTGCAGTTAAGGCTGGTTGGGTGGCCGCTTCCTGCTGCCAAAGCAAATGTACTTTGGACGAAAAACAGAACGAAAAACAGCGCTCGCATTTTGACCTTTAACGATCAAGGTGAACGGCGGCGCGCTTTTGCGCCGTCCGATCGACCGTAGAGTTAGAACTGACGGTGGTCTGTAGCGGCAATGGGGATGATAGCTTCAAAACGGCAAGGATCACTTTTTCCAATCGTGGTTTTCGTTCTCGTTTTTCTGATCGCGTTCTCGATCATAGTTGTAGCCATCAAACGAGACGAAAACCAAGTTATTGCGGGAGGGGTTTTCGGAGGCTCCAACCATAATCACATCGTGCTCCGGGGCATAAATGCGGGCATACCCGGCTCGGTGATGGCAGTCAAACCGATCAACGTAATCG
>JAJAYN010000270.1 GCA_026786225.1 Burkholderiales bacterium
CCGAAATTTCCGAAATTTCGCGCTCACTCAAAGCGCTCGCCAAGGAATTGAAGGTGCCCATCGTGGCACTTTCACAGTTAAACCGCTCGCTCGAACAACGCCCCAACAAACGCCCCGTGATGTCCGACCTGCGCGAATCCGGCGCGATCGAGCAGGATGCCGACGTGATTCTCTTTATTTACCGCGACGAAGTCTACAACCCCGAGAGCGCGGAAAAAGGTACGGCGGAAATCATTATCGGCAAGCAGCGTAACGGGCCGATCGGTACCATCCGCTTAACGTTCGTCGGCCAGAACACGAAGTTTGAAAATTACGCCGGGCCGCAGGGTGGGGGACAGGGTTACTGAACACTGTCCGATCATGCAGATCGGATAGCATCTTCGTCAGTCGCAGCCGAGATTAATTTCCGAAAGAATGCCATCTCCATGTCCCGCCCCATTCGCGCCGAAATTTCCCTCTCAGCCCTGCGCCACAATTACGCGCTCGCCAAGGCCAAGGCGCCGAAGTCAAAAATTTTCGCCGTGGTAAAAGCCAACGCCTACGGCCACGGTTTCAAGCGCGTTGCCGCGGCGCTGCCCGATGCAGATGGCTTCGCCACACTCGAGCTCGATTCGGCCGTCCATTTGCGCGATGCAAAAGTCGAGTCCCCCATCCTGCTGCTGGAAGGCTTTTTCAACGAAAAGGAAATTCCCACCTTCGTGCAACAACAGTTCACATCGGTCGTGCGCGATCTGGAGCAGGTCAAGCAGATCACGGCTGCCACGCTCACCAAGCCACTGGATATTTTTCTCAAATTCAATACCGGTATGAACCGGCTCGGGTTCAAGGGCCCGCTATCGGGCTACGCGATCAACATGGCCGCCTCACATCGCAATATCGGTGCAGTGACGTTCATGACCCATTTCGCCAGCGCCGATGGCAAGGAGGGTGTGGCGACGCAGCTCGCGCGATTCGAAGACATCGTCAAAGCCGCCAAGCCGGTCTTCGGCAAAAAACCATTCGGCCAGAGCGTTGCCAATTCCGCCGCACTGTTGAAATTCCCCGAAACCGCGCGCGACTGGGCGCGGCCCGGCATCATGCTTTATGGCTCCTCGCCCTTTGCCGATGTGAGCGCGGAATGGCTGGGCTTGAAACCGGTCATGGCGCTACGCAGCGAGATTATCGGTGTGCAAGCGCTCGATGTCGGTGACAGCGTCGGTTATGGCGGCATGTATACGGCAAAGAAAAAAATGCGCGTCGGAGTCGTGGCCTGTGGCTATGCCGACGGTTATCCGCGTCACGCACCCGGCAGCAATGAGCAGGGCACGCCCGTGATCGTCAGCGGCAAGCGCACCCGCACCATCGGCCGTGTCTCGATGGACATGATGGTGGTCGATCTCACCGACATGCCCCACGTGCACATCGGCGCGCCGGTGACGCTCTGGGGCGAGGGCCTGCCTGCGGATGAGGTTGCGGCAGCTTCGGGCACGGTCGCGTACGAGCTGTTTTGCGCCATCGCGCCACGTGTGCCGATCGTCGAGGTTGATTGATCGTGGTGGCGACAAAAACCAAACTGCGCCGCAAATCACCCACTAAAAGCCATGATCAAGCGCTGACAACACCAGAAGGCAAAGTCCGCCACCGCATCAAACATTACCTCGTGCAGCGCTTCTACACGCGCTTCCATATGTCGCTGATCCTCATGGGCGCGGGCATGGCCGCGATGGTGAGCAACTGGGCATTGCTGCACTGGGGCGTCACCAAGATGTGGATGCGCTATCCGGTTGCTGTGACTTGTTCGTATCTCACTTTTCTGGCCGGCGTGTGGCTGTGGATTCAGTACGTCGAATTCCGCCGAGAAAGCGCCAACAAGAACTCGTCTATCGATGGCGCCGATATTTCGGACCTGTGGATTCCGAGCGGCAATAGCAGTGGCAGCTCACTTCAAATACCTTCCATCGTGCGAGGTGGCGGTGGAGGTTTCGACGGAGGCGGTGCTGCCGGAGAGTGGGCCGAAGCCGCGCCCGTTCAGGCCTTCACAAGCAGTTCGTCATCGGGCGTGTCGCCGCCATCATCTAGCAGCTTCAAGGACGCCTTCAGCGGCTTCGGGGACCTCGGCGATCTCGATGGTGAGGCCGCGATCGTCATTGTGCTGGCCCTGTTGCTGATCGCATCCATCTTCATCGTGTCCGGATACATCCTCTGGTTCGCCCCGGACATTCTTAGCGAGGCGATATTCGGCGCCACACTCGCGGGAAGCCTCGCGGGTGCCGCCAAGCGCGAAGACAACCGGGGATGGGTGACTGGCGTAATCAAGAAAACCTGGTGGCCATTTGCCATTGTTTTCTTTTTCGCGATGGTGTTGGCGCTCTATGCAGGTAGCCACTATCCCGCAGCGAAAACGCTGGGTGAGGCTTGGCAGATGGCTGTTGCGGGCTGATCACGCCAAAAGGGTCGCCCGTTCCATCCAATTCCAGCCGTACGGGAACACTGTATTTATATTCAGTATAATATTCCATCGCGACGAGGTACTTCATGCCGATCAAAATTGCACTCGATGAGCAGCTAGTTGCACCCGCCGTATCGTTTGGCGAGCACAGTTCAGGCAGCGAGGCTGTGACGGTGGTCTTGGAGCAGTATGTCCAACGATTAAAGCAGCGAAAAGTAATCGAGTCCTTTGGAACAATCGACTACGACGAAGATTACGACTACAAGCGCCAGCGAAACGTCCGGTGACGAAAAAACAAGAGCATTAATGGCCAAAACAAAATCCATCTACGCCTGCACCGAATGCGGTGGCCAAAGCCCGAAGTGGCAGGGCCAGTGCCCGCACTGCAACGCCTGGAACACGCTCGTTGAAACGGTTGCAGAAACCACCAGCACGAACCGATTCTCAACTTTAGCCGGCGTGAATGCCGAACGCGGCAAAGTGCAGTCGCTCAACAAAGTCCGCGCCGAAGACGTGCCGCGCAAGCCCACCGGCATCAGCGAATTTGATCGCGTGCTGGGCGGCGGGCTGGTGGAGGGCGGGGTGGTGCTGATTGGTGGCGACCCGGGCATCGGCAAATCGACACTACTCTTGCAGGCACTCTCCGCCATCTCCGCCGGCAGCAGCGTGCTCTATGTGAGCGGTGAAGAATCGCCACAGCAAATCGCCATGCGCGCCAAGCGACTTGCACTCGATACACACGACGTGAAACTGCTCGCCGAAATCGAACTTGAAAAAATCCTCGCCACACTCGTTGCCGAAAAGCCGCAAGTCGCCGTCATCGATTCCATCCAGACTGTCTACTCAGCCGCGCTCACCTCTGCCCCAGGCTCGGTCGCGCAGGTGCGCGAATGCGCGGCGCACCTCACGCGCTACGCCAAATCCACCGGCACCACGCTGATCCTCGTCGGCCACGTCACCAAGGAAGGCGCGCTGGCCGGCCCGCGCGTGCTGGAGCACATGGTCGATACCGTGCTCTATTTCGAGGGCGACACCCATTCCTCGTTTCGCCTGATCCGCGCGGTCAAGAACCGCTTCGGCGCCGTCAACGAAATCGGCGTCTTCGCCATGACCGAGAAGGGCCTGCGCGAAGTCACCAACCCCTCGGCGATTTTTCTCTCGCAGCACGATGCCAATGTTGCCGGTAGCTGCGTGATGGTCACGCAGGAAGGCAGCCGCCCGCTGCTGGTGGAAATCCAGGCACTGGTCGATGAGAGCCACGGCATGCAGCCCAAGCGCCTCTCGGTGGGGCTGGAACAGAATCGCCTCGCCATGCTGCTCGCCATCCTGCATCGCCACGCCGGGCTGGCCGTATTTGATCAGGACGTCTTCATCAACGCCGTCGGCGGCGTGCGCATCGACGAGCCGGGCGCCGATCTGGCAGTGCTGCTCGCCATCGTATCGAGCTTCAAGAACAAAGCGCTGCCGGCCAAGCATGTGGTGTTTGGCGAAGTCGGGCTGGCGGGCGAAGTGCGGCCGGTGCAGCGCGGGCAGGAGCGGCTGCGTGAGGCGGCCAAGCTTGGGTTCACGCACGCGATTGTGCCGAAGGCGAATAAGCCGAAGCAGAAGATTGAGGGGTTGACGATTTTTGCGGTGGAGCGGGTGGAAGAGGCGGTGGAGTATTGTCGAGGTCAATGATGCAATTGAATGTGTGTAGTTTATAAGCTACAATGATCCTTATCGAAGTTAAGCAATGCGTCGATAGTAACGGACGTAACCACGTCAAGGAATGGCTGGACAGTTTTTCCGACATTCCAACGCGCGCGCGAATCGAGATCCGGATTTCCCGCATGGAACGAGGGTTGTTTGGCGACAATCGCCCCGTCGGTGAGGGTGTAACGGAATTGAAGTTGGACTTTGGCCCCGGTTATCGTGTGTATTTTGGCAAAGAGGGTACGCGAGTTGTGATCCTGCTTTGCGGCGGTAACAAGTCCAACCAACAAAAGGATATTAAACATGCCATCGAACTCTGGAAAGACTATCAAACGCGCCGCGAATAAGACGGCCACAAAACCGCAGGTGCAAAGCGTGAGTCACCGCGCGTCCACCATTGAATGGTTGCAAAGCGACGCCAAACATGCTGCCGGTTTGCTCGAAGCAGCGTTGGAAACAGGGGACACTAGCGATTTCATGGCCGCGTTGCGCCTTGTTGCAGAAGCACAAGGTGGCGTGACACGGATCGCCGAAGAAACAGGGCTCAACCGCGAGGCTCTTTACCGCACGCTGTCCAAAAAAGGAAATCCGCAGCTATCCAGCTTGCTGCCGATATTGCAGGCAGCGGGTTTGCGGCTAGCGGTGCGGGCCGTTTAGTCAGCGGCATTTCCCTATGCGCACGAAAATATCAAACATGGGCCAGAAGACAATGATCGAAAAAATCTGGGACCAAGGTTGTTTTCGAAAATCAACCGTGGTCTGTCCCAGAATGTTTTATTGTGCCGAAGGCGAATAAGCCGAAGCAGAAGATTGAGGGGTTGACGATTTTTGCGGTGGAGCGGGTGGA
>JAJAYN010000271.1 GCA_026786225.1 Burkholderiales bacterium
GCGAGGATCGCGTTGAGGAACGCCATCGGACTTGGCGTGTGTGTGAGCGACGCCAGCCCCGCATGATGCAATGCCGTAATCAAGATGCCGGTTGCAATGCCGACCGAGTCCATCGGGTAATAGCGCTTCTCCCGTTCGCCATTGGCATTCACGCCATAGGCTTCATAAAAAATGGCGATCAACCAGGGTGCGGTTTCAAGAAACGGTTTGGAGGCGTCGGTGCCCAGCGGCGCGAGTGCGGCACGCCATTCTTCGGTGGCACGCCGTTCATAAAATTCGCGTTCTTCGGCTTCGGCGGCGACGCGAATCGTCTTTTTTATGCTGGCGTCGCTGATCGCTACAAAACGCCACGGTTGTTGGTTGGCGCCACTCGGTGCGCAGCCCGCTGCGCGCAAACAACTCTCGATCACATCGCGCGGCACCGGTTCGGATGAAAAATCTCGCACCGTACGACGCCGGTTGATCTCAGCATGGAATGCCTGAGCATGGTCACGCATGTCGTTGATCGGCATGCGGGTAAATTCGAACGGCACGTATGTTGCTGACATGTAATTTCCTTCTGTTGCAGTTGAAATATTGGCCAGAATGCCATGGTTTCGCAACTTCTCCGCCTTCAGGCTGTCGGGACCTTTTGTCTGTCAATTATTTTGCAGCGTGGTGTTTCTGAATTCGCTAAGCATGACTTAACGTCTAGCGAGGAGAGCCGAAAGATGATCGTTTTGGGTGCCCGATGATTAGAAATGTGTTTGCACATTGCAGCCGTTTTCGTTACCTGCGCCCTTTGTGGCTATGCGCCGCGATTTGCATCGGCTGGCAGGCCCATGCGATAGAAATCCGGGGACTCGTCGACCTGAGAGTGGGCAGCAGCGATGCCGACCGCAGCTGGACGCGCGATGGCCTCGACAAGACCCGCTATGACCGCAACTCTGACGGCATCAGGCTGGGCCAGGCTTTCTTACGGGTTGATGGCGAAGTCCTTAATGACGTGAGCGCTACGGTGGTCGTGAGTGCGAGCGATGATCGCCGTCGGCTGGTGGACGTTACCGAAGCCTGGCTAGGCTGGAATCCGGTGCCGACGAGCGCGTGGAAGACGCGCGTAAAGCTCGGCGCATTCTTTCCTGTATCCAGTCTCGAAATCGATTACGACAGCATTGGCTGGACGCCGGTGCGTACCATCTCCAGCTCTGCCATCAATAGCTGGATTGGTGAGGAGCTTCGTACCCAGGGTGTGGAGCTCACCATGACGCGCAAAGGCGTCACTGAGGCTTCGCCACATGACTACGGCTTTACGCTGGCATTGTTCGGCCGCAACGATCCGATCGGCAGCTTGCTGGCCTGGCGGGGCTGGTCCATCAGCGACCGCATCACTGGGCTTACGGAACCTATCCGATTAGCCGATCTGCCCGTGTATCGCCCAAGCGGTGAACTGCCACTACAAAGTCGATCTATCCGAATTGCGCGTGAGATTGATCATCGTCCAGGTTTTTACGCTGGCGCGCACTATTCCTATAAAAGCTGGTTGAGCTTAAGCGCGTTGCACTACGATAATCGGGGTGACCCGCTGATCGTCAAGAATGGTCAGTACAGCTGGAATACCCGATTCAATCATTTGAGTGCACGCATACAGCCGGGTGAAAAGTGGCAGATCTTGCTTCAGGCGCTGCATGGCGAGACCATCATGGGGCCAAACGCGGTGCGCTTGCGCTACGCAGCGTGGTATGCGCTGGCGAGCCACCCGATTGGTGTGGGTACTCTGGCGGCTCGCGTGGATCGATTCAGCGCCAAGGAACATCGCGCCGATATTCTTCCCGCCGACCCGAATGGCGAGAGTGGCCGCGCGCTGGCGATCGCGTATAGCTGGCCGGTAAGCCCGTCCGTATCGTTGGTCATCGAGGCCTTGCACGTAAAGAGCGACAGGATTGCGCGCATTCTGATCTTTGATCCGCCAACCAAGGCTGAAAAAAGCTTGACCGCCTCGGTTCGATGGCAATTCTGAGGTGAGCGACTCGACAGCGATACTCCAGCATCCGCGCGCTTTTTCAGGCATTTTCTGCCTGAAAAGCGCGCCAGCGCTAGAGTTTTACAATTTGCGCTGTCGAAAATAGTGAACGGAGCTGTTTCAAATGTTAGCATTGCGGCAGCATGAATCTTCGCCTTTACTTTGCCCTCTGGCCTGACGATGGCATCCGTCTGCAACTGGCACGTTACCGCCTCCAACTGGCGCGCGAGGGAAATGGCCGCGCGGTATTTCCGGTGACTTTACACATGACACTGGCGTTCCTTGGTGACGTGGATGCAACGCTTCTGCCGGTGATTGAAAAAATCGGTGGTCGTCTCGAAGCGGCGCCATTCAATTACGCCGTCAATATGGCCGGATGTTTCCCCAAGGCAAAGGTGGCCTGGCTTGGCGCAAAGGAAACACCGTGGCATTTATTTGATTTGCAGAAGAATCTGCAAGCACTCCTGACTGCTGCCAGGCTCGGCCACGATACACGGACATTTCGACCACACATCACGGTAGTGCGCGACATTGAGACGCCGTTTGCAGATCGGGCGATTGCGCCAGTACGCTGGCCAGTAGATCAGTTTTGCCTGGTCTCGGTGCGCACGGGTGCGTCCGGGCCGGAATACGACGTGCTTAAGACCTGGCGGCTAAAAGGTTGATGATTGAGGATTGAATAGCTGAAGGTTTGAATCGCCGCGCGATTGCGGTTATTTTTTCGGTGGCGCCTTCAAGCGTTCCAGCCACGGTTTCCAGTCCACAGGGCCGTCGTCGAATCGCTTCTTGAGATTCTTCAGCACATTCGGCCACGACTTCGAAAAATAGTCGTAGGCCTTGTCCCACTCACCGCCCTCGCCCCAGCCCACGTGGTGCAGCGTCACATCGGTGAGCACATCACCACGCGAAATAAAACGCACGATCACCACCGACCGCTGCTTGCGGGCCTCGGGTAATGAAGGCGGCGCATTCCAGGTGAACGTCAGCATTTTCTTTTCCTGAAAGCCGATGATGCGCATGTCGTCCGCGCCCTTCATGCCCCGCTCGGCGAATGGATTCATGTAAATCTCGAATGGCCCGTCGACGCGCAGTTCCACTTTGGCATCCGGCGCAAAGAATGATTTAATTCCTTCGGTCGTTGTCCAGGCTTTCCACACCTCATCGACGCTCGCCTTGACGGTAATTTTTTCGTCGATGGCACGTTCTTCTGCCAGCGATGCGAACGACGCCAGGGACAGGACCAGCAAGATTGCGGCTTTGCTGAAAGAGATCGACATAATGCTATTCCTGTTGCGTGGATGAGACTTCGGGGATTTCATTTTATAAGGAACGTTCGCGACGGTGCGTAACAACGCGTGGCGCTTCAGCCGGTGCGATTTTGCAAATGTGTACTCATGCGCGCAATGGCTTCGGTCAGCCGCGGAATCGTCTGCGTATAAGCGATGCGGATATGTTTTTCCGGCGCGTTTGCACCGAAGTCCTTGCCGGGCGTAATGGCGACATGGGCGTCCTGCAATATGCGCCGCGACAACGCGAAGCTATCGGCCGCGATTCGGTCGCTTTGCGCGTAGATGTAGAAAGCGCCCTGCGGCTCGACGGGGATTTCAAATCCCAGTCCGCGTAGTGCAGGCATCAGGAAGTCCCGGCGCGCCTGAAATTCAATGCGGCGCTGCTCGACGATATTGATGGTCTCGGCATCGAATGCCGCGAGCGCCGCATATTGCGCGGGCGTTGAAGGTGAGATAAATAAATTTTGCGCCAGCTTTTCCACTTCACGCACGTATTGCGGGGGCACGACCAGCCAACCCAGGCGCCAGCCCGTCATCTGAAAATATTTCGAGAAACTGTTGATGACGAACATGTCATCGGCGATGGAAAGCACGGTTGATGGTGCAACGCCGTACGTGAGGCCCTGATAAATTTCATCGACGATCAGCGTGCCACCATGCGACATCACTTCTGCGTGAATTCGCCGCAACTCATCCACTGCGACCAGCGTGCCGGTCGGATTGGATGGTGACGCGACCAGTGCCGCCACGCTGCGTTCATTCCAATTGGCACCAATGTGTTGTGCAGCCAACTGATAGTCACTGTCAGGCCCAACCGGAATGGTCTTGGGCACACCCTCCATCGCACGCACGAAATGGCGATTGCACGGATAGCCCGGGTCGGCCATCAACACTTCATCTCCCGCGTTGAGTAACACGCCCATGGTCATCAACAAGGCAGCGCTGGAACCGGCGGTGACAATAATGCGGTCACTCGAAATTTTTACGTGGTACTTGTTCCAGTAGAAGTGTGCGATGGCTTCGCGCAATGGCTCGATGCCGAGAGCCGATGTGTAGAACATAGGTTTGTCACTGAGCGCCTTGATGGCGGCGTCGATGATCGGCTGCGGCGTCGTGAAATCAGGTTCGCCGATTTCCATGTGGATCACATCTTTACCCTGCCGCTCCAGCGCGCGTGCCGCGGTCTGAATTTCCATGACTTCGAATGGCGCAATGTGGGCCATGCGGGCGGCGAGGCGATGAAGTTTTTCTGGTTTCATTTATTCAGTTCGTCCCACGCTTTGCTCACGCGCTTGATGCTGACCGGCAGTGGCGTGCGCAGCTCCTGCGCATACAAACTCACGCGCAATTCTTCAACCATCCACCGGTACTCAATGTAATTCGGGTCCAGTGAGCCCGCCACCGAGAGCGCATTCTGCCACAGCGGCCGGATGGATTTGTGCTGTTCCAGGTCGCGTTCCATGGCACCCTGCCGCGCTTTATTCAACCGCAGCACAATCGCTTTCAGGTAGCGGGGATAGTGCAGCAGTTGCTCGACGTTGGTGTCACGCAAAAATTCCTTGCCGAACAATGTCCGAAGCTGCCCGTCGATATCCGGCCCAATATGTTCCCACCCCTTAACGTAGCGCTCGTCGAGCAGCTTTCGCGCTTCTGCTGTCAGCGTCAGCGCCTCATCCATTGCCTTGGCAAGCGATGTGCCCAGCGCCATCAACTTGTTTTTTCCCGCCTCACGCGAAGCGGCATATAGCGCTTCTGTGCGGATCAACGCAGGCTGCGAATCGACAAAGGTGCCGGTAAACGCCGCAAAAACCAGTTCGTGTGCGATTGCCTGTTGCGCATGATTCTTGGCTTCCGGAAAATAGTGTGCGTACTGGAACGCCGCCACGGGCGAACATTTGACACTGCGCTCAAGAAACTTTGCCTGCTCGACAAGCTCCAGTAAAAACAATCGCGTGAGTCCACGGCGGTGTTGATATTGCGCGGCGAGGGCTTCGTCGAATATCTTGATCTCAACCGAATCGACGTTATCCACCAGCGCAGGGAAACCATCGTAACGCACACTGGCTTTTTCGAAATTGATGGTCTCTGGCATATCGCCAATATCCCAGCGCGTAATGCCGTCGCGTTCGAGGCGATTCTTGTGCAGCGTCGAAAACACCGTGCGCGAGGCGTCGGCGAATTGCAGCTTCAGTGCAGCAAAATCGCGCGACATGGCGAGCTCCTTGCCGTCGCCATCCACCACGCGGAAATTCATGTTCAGATGTGGCGGGAGGCGCGCGGTGACCCAGCTTTCGCGCGACACCTCCAGGCCTTTCTCGCGATGCAAAAAAGTTGCCAACGCATCAGTCAGCGGCACTTCGGCCTTGGTGAGATCGCCCATGCCTTCCTGCGTGGCGATAAAGCTGATGAACTCGCTGACGGTATCCGGGACAGGAACGATCTGGCTGCGCAGGCGCTGCGGCAAGGTTTTGAACAAGGCTGCTGCTTTCTCGCGCAACATGCCCATCACCAGCCAGTCGAAACGCGCGGCGTTTACCTGATTCAGCACCGATACCGGCAGGGTAATCGTGACGCCATCCATAATGTGTGCGGGCTCGAAACGGTAGGCGAGTGGATAGGCGGCGCTACGATGCTTGAGCGCTTTCGGATAGAGCTCAAACGTGATTTCAGCAGCCGCACGGCGCATGAGTTGTTCGCGCGTGAACAGCAATGCCTGCGGATTATTTTTTTCCGTGTCTTTCCGCCAGCGCTCGAACCCTGCCATGTTTACGACATCTGCGGGAATGACGGCGTCGTAGAGCGCGAACATGTCGTCGTCGTCGATCAGCACATCCTGCCGCCGCGCCTTGGCTTCGATGTCTTCAATGTCCTCGATGAGGTTCAGGTTATGTCGCAGGAATTTGCCGTGGGTGTCGACTTCACCTGCGACCAAGCCCTGGCGAATGAAAACCTCTCTTGCCTCGACTGCGTTGATGGCACCGTAATGTACGCGACGGCGCGCGGTGATGATGAGACCGTAGAGCGCGATCTGTTCGAACGCAACGACTTGCCCGCTTTTCCGCTCCCAGTGCGGCTCGAAGTAGGTACGTGTGACCAGATGCGGTGCCAGTTGTTCGATCCATTCTGGTTCGATTGCGGCAACGGTGCGGGCGTAGACACGCGTGGTCTCTGTCAGCTCGAACGCCATCACCCACTTCATACGCGTGGCTTTCTGCGCGGCGTGTTGCTGGCTCTGGCGCGGAAGCTGGAACTTGATCGCGCGGGTGCCCAGATAGTGGTCGCCGTCCAGGCCCTTGGTGCCGACGTTGGTGATGAGACCGGTGAGGAGGGCGCGGTGGAGGTTTTCGTATTTCACAGGCGCTTGCTCGACGCGATCACCGACAATCCCCCGCTCGCGCTGCTCGCCGCCCCCTTTTTCAAAGGGGGCAACAACCTGACCACGACGGCTATCGACGCGAGGGTGCAGGTCTGTAGTTGCGGTTCGACCCTGCTTATTAGCGTGGTCTACTCGCATCCCCGCCGTCGCACACACCTCCGTCAACTGCGCATGCACATCGCGCCATTCCCGCATGCGCAGCGGCGACAGAAACTGCTCGTGCAGCATCTGGTCGAATTTGCGATGCGATTTCTTGTGCTTGAACGCATCCTCGTAAAACTCCCAGAGCTTCACGAAGCTCATGAACTCCGATTGCGGATGGGCAAATTTCTCGTGCGCAAGCGCGGCTTCCTGCTGCTTGTCGTGGGGTCGATTGCGCGGGTCTTGCACCGACAGCGCTGACGCGATGATGAGCACTTCCCGCAGCGCGCCTTCATTTTCAGCAGCGATGAGCATGCGAGCGATGGCTGGATCGACGGGGAACTTGGCCAGCTTCCAGCCTAACGTAGTGAGGCCTTTGCTGTCGTCAACCGCCCCCAGCTCAAACAATTGCCGGTAACCGTCCTCGACCATACGCGGACTGGGAGGCTCGATGAACGGAAAATCCTGCACATCGCCAAGGCCCAGCGACTTCATGCGCAGGATCACATCGGCAAGCGAGGTGCGCAGAATTTCTGGCGTCGTGAATGCCGGGCGGGCGTTGAAGTCGTCTTCGCTGTACAAGCGGATGGCGATACCTGCACTCACCCGCCCGCAGCGGCCGGAACGCTGCTTGGCCGAGGCTTGAGAAATCGGCTCGATTTGCAACATATTGATTTTGCTGCGCGGCGAGTAGCGGTGAATGCGCGCCACACCGGTATCGATCACGTAACGGATGCCGGGAACCGTCAGCGAGGTTTCAGCCACATTCGTCGCCAAAATAATGCGGCGGCGCGCTGTTCCGTCACTGGATCGCTGAAACACGCGGTCCTGCTCGGCATTCGAGAGACGCGAATACAACGGCAGAATTTCCGTGTGCGCGGGGTGGTGCTTCCGCAGTGCTTCATCGCAATCGCGAATTTCGCGTTCGCCCGGCAAAAACACCAGCACATCGCCCTCGCTGGTATTGAGGAACAACTCATCGACGGCCTTGAGCACGGCGTCCTCAATCGGCACCGCGTCATCGCTTTCGTCGAGGAAATGCTCGGGCCGATAGCGCACTTCAACCGGATAAGTGCGGCCCGACACTTCGATGATGGGGGCCCCCACGATTTCTTGGCGATGCGTTCCGGACGCATTGCCAACCAATATCTCCCCTCGCCCGCTTGCGGGAGAGGGGCCGGGGGGTGAGAGCGGGGTTTCGTGGGGCATGCCCCGCGCCGGTCGAACGGTACCGGCATGCAGGCCGGTGTGCGCACCGCCGGTGAGGGCAAAATGCTTCGAAAACCGCTGCGGATCGATGGTGGCCGAGGTGATTATAATTTTCAGGTCGGGGCGGCGGGGGGCGAGCTGTTTCACATACCCCAGCAGAAAATCGATGTTGAGGCTGCGCTCGTGCGCCTCGTCGATGATCAGCGTGTCGTAGTTCCAGAGCCCACGGTCGCTGTGGGTCTCGGCGAGCAGGATGCCGTCGGTCATTACTTTGACGAAGGTACTGTCATCCGTGCGATCGTTGAAGCGAATCTTGTAGCCCACCGCGTGTGTGCCGCTCTGCTTTAATTCCACCGCGAGCCTTGTCGCCAGTGTGCGTGCAGCAATCCGCCGCGGTTGGGTGCAGCCGATCATGCCGTGTATGCCGCGTCCGAGTTCCAGACAGATTTTCGGCAACTGTGTGGTCTTGCCAGAGCCGGTTTCGCCGCAGAGGATAACGACCTGATGCTTTTGAATCAGTTCGGCAATCTCCTGCCTGCGCTCGGCAATTGGCAGGGCATCGTCGAACTCGGGGTGCGCGACCATGGTGTGGCGCTGCTGGCGAGTCTGAAAGCGCTCACGCGCCTGTGACAGCGCGGCGGTCAACTGCTGGTCAAGTTGATCGTGCGGCTTCTTTTGACGAACAAAGTCGTTGCGCTTTTTGGTGAGCGCGATCAGGCGACCACGATCGGCAACCAGTACATCATCGAGTTGAATGCGGGGTTCGGACATAGAGCGCGCATTTTACGCGCTCGCTGCAGTTGGATACGTTTGATCCATCACAAACCAGGGGCCGGCTGTGTGGCAGTAGACTAAAGATTCAGCTTACCTTTTCGGACATGAATCACGCATGAAAATTGCGTTGTTAAGCGATATCCACAGCAACATCCAGGCACTGCACGCATGTCTGGCCGATGCGCGCGCGCGCAATGTCGCCCGCTTCGCGTTTCTGGGCGACTTTGTCGGCTACGGCGCAGACCCCGGCCTGGTGGTCGATGTGATCATCGAACATGTCGCAGAGGGTGCAATCGCCGTGCGCGGAAACCACGATGAGGCCATTTACAGCAATTCGATTTACATGAACGACTCGGCCATGACGGCCATTGAATACGCGAGGCAGGTATTGACGGCGGCCCAAACCCTGTTCCTGCGCAACTTACCCATGCTGGTGCGCGAGGGCACCTGCCGCTTCGTCCACGCGTCGGCAGCGTCGGCCGAGAAGTATCCGTACATCGATTGTCCGTCAGCGGCACAACGCTGCGCGGAGGCCAGCGAAGCGCCGCACACGTTTTGCGGCCATGTGCACGAACAACTGCTGTATTTCGGCGCGCCTGGCGCAAAGATGACGCTGTTTCGCCCGACGCCGGGCATTGCCGTGCCCGTGCCGTCACACCGCCGCTGGGTCGCACTGATTGGCTCGGTAGGCCAACCGAGAGACCGCAATCCCAAGGCGGGATACACGATTTTCGATACTGATCGCAACACCATGACATTCTGCCGCGTCTCTTACGATCACTTTGCTACCGCCGCGCGCATTCGCGAAGCCGGATTGCCGGAATCAATCGCCTACCGGATTGAGCATGGCTTCTGACATCGACATGAACACCCTGAAAACGATGGCGCCGGGCAGCGAGATCGACGGCTTTCGCGTCATCGACCGCTTGCGCGCTGGCGGAACCGCGTTTCTGTTTCGCGTCGAAGCGATCAATCGCCCCGACATCGATTTTCCGCTGGTGATGAAAGTGCCCATGGTGGGACGCGATCAGCCGCAGGAGAGCATTATCGGTTTTGAAACCGAGGCAATGATCCTTCCAGTATTGCATGGCCCGCATGTGCCGCGATTTGTGGCCAGCGGGAGTCTTGAGCGCAATCCGCACCTGACGATGGAGCTGGTGGGCGGTGATGGACTATTGCAAATAGCCGCCGCCGCG
Organism: Burkholderiales bacterium; assembly: GCA_026786225.1. Taxonomy (GTDB): domain Bacteria; phylum Pseudomonadota; class Gammaproteobacteria; order Burkholderiales; family Usitatibacteraceae; genus UKL13-2. The sequence goes on from JAJAYN010000271.1 coordinate 9,985, forward strand.
CCACTCCCGACTGTTCGCGTCGTTGAACTCGGCGCAGCGCTGGCTGACGCGGTACACGCTCTTCACCAGCAAAACGTAATTCACCACGACCTGAAGCCCGATAACGTCATCATCCGCGCCGACGGGACGGCGGTATTACTCGATTTCGGCTTCGCCCACCACGCGCATTTTCCCGATCTGCTTGCCGAGGAAAAACGTTTTGCGGCCGGCTCTGCACCGTACGTATCGCCGGAACAGTTGTCGGGATCTCGCGAAGACCCGCGCAGCGATATCTTTGCGCTGGGCGCCGTTATTTATCAGCTCGCCACCGGCAAATTGCCGTTTGGCGCGCCTGACACACTGAACGCGATGAAAAACCGCCTCTGGGCGTCCCCCGTCCCGCCGCGCGCGCGCGTCGCGGATGTGCCCCCCTGGCTGCAGGAAATCGTCCTTCGATGTCTGGAGCCCGAGCCCGATGCGCGCTACCAAACGGCCGCGCATGTTGCATTCGACTTGCGCCATCCGGAACAAGTATTGCTCACGCCGCGATCTACGCGTTCCCAACGAAGCAGCTTCGCCACACAATTTGGTCTCTGGTGGCGGTCGCGCGATGAGCGGCGGCAATTGCAAAGAAAGCCGCAGGTGCTGGTGAGCCAGTCGCCGGTGATCATGGTTGCCGTGGACACTTCGCACCCCGATGA
>JAJAYN010000272.1 GCA_026786225.1 Burkholderiales bacterium
AGCACACGTTTGTACTGTTCATGAGCCGCGATGACATCGGTAATTTCCTCGGGCTGACATTCGAGACAGTCAGCCGGACGCTGTCTTATTTTCAGAGCAATAATTGGATCACGGTTAAAGGCAAGAACGTGCTGATACGCGATTTACCGGCTCTTCAATCGCAGTTGGCGCACGCGAGCTAGTCATATCAGCGTTTCGCCATGTGGATAGACAATCGCCCTGCGCACTGCAAGCAAAATCCGCTGACCATTGGGCAACTGCGGAAAGCCTGCTGCGCCAGCGAATTACTTGCCTACGGTGCTTGGCCGTGCACATGACGTCTCATTGAGCTACCCTGAGGACGCACAATGGGGCGCGCACTGCCCCTTGGCCAAGTGGGGCTACAGCCGCGATGGCAATCGCGGCACGTTGCAGGTCAACTATGGCCTGCTCACCGAGGCGTGCAGCTGCCCGGTGGCCATCTCGGTGCAAGCGGGCAGCACCTGCCGACAGCACGACGTTTTTTGCCTAAGGTTAAGCGCCTACGCGAAGCATTTGGCATCGGGCGCGTGGCGATTGTCGGAGACAAGGGCATGATCTCGCAAAAGGCAGGTGACGAGTTGAGTCAGGACAGCGATCTGGCGCATTAACCTATCAAGTGCTTGAGCGACTCCACGCGTAAAATGTCGTGGTCGAACTCTCAGGAGCTGCCTTGACCACCATCACGATCAATTCCACCCTCAATGTCAGCAATCACGGCCCGTTCGTGTTGTTTGGCGGCATCAACGTGCTCGAATCCAAAGATCTCGCCCTGCGCGCCGCCGAGGAGTACGTGCGTGTAACGAAAAAACTGGGTATCCCTTACGTCTTCAAAGGCAGCTTCGATAAAGCCAATCGATCATCGATTCATTCGTACCGCGGGCCGGGGATGGATGAGGGGTTGCGGATTCTTGAGGCGGTCAAAACAACCTTTGGTGTCCCGGTCCTCACCGATGTGCACGAGCCCTGGCAGGCGCAGGCGGTCGCGGAAGTGGCTGACGTGTTGCAGCTGCCCGCATTCCTTGCGCGCCAGACGGACCTGGTCGTGGCGCTGGCAAAAACCGGACGCGTGATCAACATCAAAAAACCGCAGTTCCTCAGCCCGTCGCAGGTGCTCAATATCGTCGAGAAATTCACGGAAGCGGGGAACGCGCAGCTCATCCTGTGTGATCGCGGTAGCTGCTTCGGTTACGACAGCCTTGTTGTGGACATGCTCGGTTTCGGGGTGATGAAAAGAGTGACGGCGAACTTGCCGGTGATCTTCGATGTGACCCATGCGCTGCAGCAGCGCGAAGCAGGCGCAGCGGCTTCAGGCGGGCGCCGTGAGCAGATTGTCGAACTTGCACGCGCTGGCATGGGCGTGGGATTGGCGGGGCTTTTCCTGGAGGCGCATCCCGAGCCGACACAGGCAAAATGCGATGGTCCCAGTGCGTTGCGACTCGACCAACTTGAACCATTCCTTACGCAGCTCAAGGCGCTCGACGACGTGGTCAAGTCGTTCACGCCCTTGCAGATTGACGGCTGATGGCGATACTACAAATAAATATGTAAAACGCCATTTGGCGCGGCGTTTCAGGCAAAAAGTGTTCGTGAGGCGCGCGGATGCTGGGGGTTTGCCCTGAAGCCCGTTTACCATTGCCCTGTGGGTTCGAAGGGCCTTGGTGTACTTAAGTAATCGAAGGCTTGGTTTGGGTGTACTTCGAACCCGCAGCACGAGCGGAGGTAAATGGACATCGCTTGACGTTGCCAGCGTTGACGATGCTCTCGTTATTTCTTCTTCGCGTCCGCAGCCGCATTCTCGCGATCAAATCCCGCCCGGTTGTATGCGGTGCCAGTATCTTCCGCGACTTTCCTCACCACGGCCCAGTCACGCTTGAAGTCCGCCGCGTGGAACCGGTCGTCGCCGTTGAATTCCCTGGTCATCTCCGCCGTGAACTTGTAGGCCATGAAACAGCTTTTGATTTTTGCCGCAAGTGTAGGTTCCAGATCGTGTGCGTAAGCGAAGCTTGAGGTCACGAACGGCGGGCTCACATAGAGCGTACGGAAATTTTCAGCCTTGACGACGCCCCGCGCAGACATGCGCTCCAGCACGTCGTCCGCGATGGTCGCCGCATCGTAATCGCCGCTGTTCACACCGAGAATCGATTGGTCGTGCTTGCCCGAATAGAGCACCTTGTAATCCTTGTCGGGTGCAAGTCCTTCGGCAGGCAGCAACGAGCGCGGTGCCAGATTGCCGGAATTGGAAGAGGGTGAAACGTGGGCGACTTTCTTGCCCTTGAGGTCAGCCAGCTTCAAATACGGCGAGTCTTTTTTGACGATGACCGACATGTGATACGCGCGAGGTGCCGTCGCGTTGCCTTTGACCACAAACGGCACGGCACCACCGAGATTTACCGCGAATGCAGTGGAGCCGGTGGAAAAACCGCCGATGTGCAGCCGGCCCGCACGCATCGCCTCGATCTGTGCCGCATTTGATTGCACCTGGTAGTACACGACTTTTTTCGCGGTACATTGCGACAGGTGATCGAGGAAATTCGCAAATATCTTCTGGTACACCGCCGGGTCTTCCAGCGGCGTGTACGTGAAAATCAGCGTCGAGGGATTCTTCCACTTTGACTTATCCAATGGCGTATCGGCTACCAGGTCGCGGTCGGCATCGCAATAAAGATCGTCGAGCTGCCCACGATTCGGGCACGATTGCGCGAGCGCCGTGCCGTTTACTAGAAAAAATGTGGACGAGAGCAGGGCAGGAATCAGTCGCTTCACTTTGTCTCTTCCGGTTTCGCCACGGCGTGGCCCCCAAAACCCTTGCGCATCATCGCCAGCAACCTGGACGCATATTCGTCGTGGCCCTGACTCGCGAAACGTGACATCAGCGCCAGCGACATCACGGGTGCGGGGATACCGAGTTCAATGGCTTCAAT
>JAJAYN010000273.1 GCA_026786225.1 Burkholderiales bacterium
CGCCCACTAAAGCGCCGCCCCCGGCGGGCGCTGGATACAATATCAGGCCACCCACCAAGCCCCGCAACGCTAAAATAGGCGGCGCGCCGTATATACCCGGCGCCGCCCCCCCGGGGCGCCACCACTGGGCTGGTACACCGGACGCGACAGCCCCAATACGCGCCGGTTGGTGGTGGAACACGGCGGGCTCATTTATGACGCCGACAACTACGGCGACGACCTGCCCTTCTGGACCGAAGTGACCACGTCGGCGGGCGACACTCGGGCGCATCTGGTCGTGCCCTATGCACTCGACACCAACGATATGCGCTTTGCCATGCCCGGTGGTTTTAGCACGGGCGACGATTTTTTCAACTATCTGCGCGATGCATTTGACGTGCTCTATGCCGAAGGCGATGAGCATCCGCGCATGCTGTCCATTGGCATGCACTGCCGCCTGCTCGGCAGACCGGGACGTTTCCGTGCGTTGCAGCACTTTCTTGATCACATCGGCACGCACAGCAATGTATGGGTGTGCCGCCGCATCGACATCGCCAATCACTGGATCGCGCATCATCCTTTCACCGTTACCAGTGAACCAATATGACCACTGCCTCAGCGGAAACGCAGCACACGTTCGACTCGCTGTCCCATGCCGACCGCGTGCACTTTGTAAACGTGCTCGGTGGCATCTTTGAACATTCGCCGTGGGTGGCAGAGATCGCATGGAAATCCCGACCGTTCAGCGCGATTGAAGCGTTGCATGCCGCGATGGTCGATGCGGTCAGCCATGCGAGCGTGGAAGCACAACTGGCGCTGATCTGCGCGCATCCCGAGTTGGCGGGCACGGAGGCCGCCGCCGGTGTATTGACGCGGGAATCGAAGACCGAGCAAGCCAGTGCCGGGCTGGATCGCTGCACAGCCGAAGAACTCGCCCGGCTGCGCACATTGAACAAGGCCTATCGGGAAAAATTCGGGTTTCCCTTTGTGATGGCCGTGAAGCATCGTTCGAAGTACGAGATTTTCAAAGCACTGACGTCGCGCGTGGCGAATGCACGCGAACCGGAATTCGCAACTTGCCTGACTGAGATCGGCAAAATCGGCAGACTGAGGTTAGAAACAATGCTACAGACCACACCCGCCTCGCGCATATCCGCACAACGCATCTGGGACCGCTGCGAAGCGCTCGCCTTGTGCTCCGAAACAACCGATGCCCTGACACGCATCTACCTGAGCGAACAGCAACGCGCCGCGAATGCGCACGTACAAGCGTGGATGCAGGAAGCCGGTATGGCAACGCATTTCGACGCTATCGGCAATATCGTTGGTCGATATGAAGGTACGCGACCGGGAATGCCCTGCCTCATGCTTGGCTCGCATCTGGACACCGTGCGCGACGCGGGAAAATACGACGGCATGCTCGGTGTGGTCGCTGCCATCGAATGTGTGCACGCCTTGAACGCCAGCGGCACCCGCCTTCCCGTCGCCATCGAAGTGGTGGGCTTTGCGGACGAAGAAGGCGTGCGTTTTTCGGCCACCCTGCTGGGCAGCCGCGCCATCGCCGGCACGTTCGATGCATCAGCGCTGGACAAGACCGACCGCGATGACATCAGCATGCGTGATGCCATCAGCCAATTCGGCCTCGATCCGTCCGCCATCTCGACGGCTGCTCGCCAACGTCACGACGTGGCCGCTTTCGTCGAACTGCATATTGAACAGGGCCCGGTCCTGGAGGCCGAGGGCCTCGCGGTCGGCGTGGTCACCGCAATCAATGGTTTTTGCCGTTCAGTCGCCGAGATTCACGGTATGGCCGGGCACGCGGGCACCGTGCCGATGCATCTGCGCAAAGACACATTGGCGGCGGCGGCCGAATGCGTACTCGCCATAGAATCACTGGCGCGCGCAACGCCCGATCTGGTGGCGACGGTGGGTCAGATCGAAGCCTTTCCGGGTGCCATCAATGTCATCCCTGGCAGGGTACGATTCACGATCGATGTTCGCTCACCGCGCGATCAAGAGCGTGTGAATGCATCAATACAAATCGAGCAAATGATTGAAAAAATCTGCGTGCAGCGAAACCTGACGTTGAGCATTGTGCCGATGCATGAGGGAAAGACTGCCGCTTGTGCACCCTGGCTCATGTCGCAACTCGGCAATGCCATTGCCGCAGAAAACATCGAGGTGCGTTCGTTGCCCAGTGGCGCAGGCCACGACGGCATGGCAATCATCGCCATCGCTGACATCGCGATGCTTTTCGTGCGCTGCAAGGCTGGCATCAGCCACAATCCGGCTGAGGCGATTACGCTTTCGGACATCGAGGTGTCTACGCGTGTGTTTTTGCGATTTATCGAAAACTTCAAACCGCAGTCAACCAGTAATTGAGAGAAACAGAAATGAATGAGCAAGCCGCAAAGTCCGTCGAAGAATTCCTGCTGAAGCACCGCGACGAACAGATACGTTTCCTCGCCGAACTGGTCAAGGTCCCCTCGGACAATCCGCCCGGCGACTGCGCCGCACATGGCGAGCGCGCGGCAGCGTTACTCGAGGCGATGGGATTGATCGTCGAGCGCGATGTGGTCCCACAGGCGGACGTGCAGGCCAACGGCATGATCAGCGCCACCAATCTCATCGTGCGACACAAATTTGCGGATGGCCCGACCATCGCGCTCAATGCGCACGGCGATGTGGTGCAGCCTGGGCTCGGCTGGAGTGTGGACCCTTACGGCGCGGTCGTGAAGGATGGCTTTATGTTTGGTCGCGGCGTGGCGGTATCGAAATCCGACTTCGCCACCTACACCTATGCCTTGCTGGCGCTCAAAGCCAGCGGCGCAGCGCTGCACGGCACGGTGGAATTACATTTCACCTACGATGAAGAAGCCGGCGGCATGATCGGCCCGGCGCGTATCCTCGAAAAAGGCCTGTCCAAACCCGATTTCGCGCTCTCGGCCGGGTTTTCATATGCGGTCACCACCGCGCACAATGGCTGCCTGCACCTGGAAGTGGACGTGGTGGGCAAATCGGCGCATGCGGCGCGGCCCGATACCGGCGTCGATGCCCTCGAGGCGGCCACGGCACTCCTGTCCGAGCTCTATGCGATCCGCAAAACCTACGCGGGCCGAAAGTCGAACGTCGAAGGTATTGAAAGCCCGACCCTCAACGTCGGCCTCATTTCAGGTGGCATCAATACCAATGTGGTGCCGGACAAAGTCACGCTGCGATTGGACCGGCGCATCATTCCCGAGGAAAACGCGACCGAAGTGGAAGCGACCCTCACCCAGCAAATCAACGCCGCGCTGGCCACCTGGCCGGGTATTTCATGCAATGTACGTCGCATCATGCTAGCCACGCCATTTGTGCCCATGCCCGGTCAGGCGAAACTCGTTGCGGCGATCACCAAACACGCCACGCGCATCATGGGCGAAGAAGTGAAAACCGTTGGTGTACCGATCTACACCGACGCGCGCCTTTACTCGACTGCCGGTGTGCCAACCGTGCTGTACGGCGCCGGACCACATACGCTGCTGGAAGCCAACGGCCACCGCGCCGACGAGAAACTCAAGCTCGATGATTTGCAAAAGGCGACGCGGGTCGTGGCGCTGACGTTACTCGATTTGCTTGGGGCGTGAGTTGCGATGCGCGTGGCACGCAACATTGCAAGTGATGGCAGGTCCGTCATGGGCTAACAAGTGCCACCTCCAGCCAAGCTGGCCGGCCAAGTTTGCGCTGATAGCTGGCACCATGTAGATCAGTCCAGGTGCCGGCTGGGCAATGGACAGGACGTGCGCCAAATAGACGGGCCGACTGACAAGCCATTGCGTGTCTCTCCTACTGGCGGAGCGCCAACTGCCCGCCAACATGAGTATCGGCAATTTTGCCGCCCGACAGGTCATTCTCAGGGAATGACGACAGGCGCTCGTCGCCACATTCGCACGCCAGCTGGACTGCTACGTGAACACGCTTGATCAACTTTTAACACGCAGGATTGCCCTGCGTGAGTCCATTCCCGACAAAACTCATTTCAGGAAGTTCAGAATCAATGCACGTGAAGTCAAATCAGGATGCCCGCATGAATCACGTTGAGGCGCATGCGGCGCAACCAGGAGCGACCGGTACGCTCGCGGCCGCACCGTCACCGGCATACAGCTGGAGCACTACCTACATTTCTGTGCAGCTAAAGTTCGCGTTGGCGTGCGCGGCAGCAATCGTGTGGGCAGGGTTGAGTTCCTGGCTCGCCCTGCCGTGGATTCATCAATTAACCCTGCTTGCGGGACCGGAGGTTGCATGGTTCGTCGTCGGTGGCATTGCGCTGATACCGGGTTTCATGAATGCATTCCTGGCGGCCAGCCTGCTGCTCGATAAGCGTCCCCCGCGCAGCATTCCCGCGCAATACCCTGGCATTTCAATACTGGTCGCTGCATATAACGAAGGCGGCTCGATCGCTGACACCATCGAGTCGATTGCGAAATCGGCCTATGACGGTGAATTCGAAGTGTTTGTTGTTGACGACGGCTCGAGCGACGCAACAGCAGCGACGGCCTCTGCCACGGCCTATCCGTGGCTGCGTGTCTTGCGGCAGAAGGAGAATCAGGGAAAGGCCGCCGCACTGAATCGCGCGCTGGCATTGGCGCAATTTGACCTGATCGTTACACTTGATGCCGACTCTTATCTCTACCAGGATGCGTTGCAACGCCTGGTCGAGCGCTACATGGCGGACCCGCCAACGACGCGCGCAGTGGCAGGCGCGATGCTTGTTCGCAACTCCCGGGACACATGGGTCGCCGAGGCGCAGGAGTGGGACTATTTCCATGGCATTTCCGCCGTCAAGAGAATCCAGTCGCTCTATCAGGGCACGTTAGTGGCGCAGGGCGCCTTCTCGATTTACGAACGGCAGATGTTGAACGATATCGGCGGCTGGGACGATTGTGTCGGTGAAGACATCGTGCTCACCTGGGCCATTCTGCAGGCGGGTTGGCGCGTGGGCCACGCCGAAGACGCGTGCTGTTTTACCAATGCGCCGCCTACGCTGAAGCAATTCACCCGCCAGCGCCAGCGCTGGGCGCGCGGCATGATGGAAGCGTTTCGCCGCCACTGGCGCATCCTGTTTGCGCCACGAATGTCGACCATGTTCATATGGTGGAATTTGATGTTTCCCTGGCTAGACATTGCCTACAGCGTTTTCTTCCTGCCGGGCGTGGTGCTGGCGTTGTTTGGCATTTTCTGGATTGCCGGACCGATGACGCTCCTGTTACTGCCAATGGCCTTGATCATGAACCTGCTGATGTTCCGCATCGGCCGGCGCACCTTCGAGGCGCAGGGTCTGCATGTTCGCCGCAATATTCCCGGCTTCCTGATCTATGCGTTCGCTTACAGCGCGATCCTTCAGCCGGCATGTGTGTGGGGATATTTTTCCGAGTTGTTTGGATTGAGCAAGACGTGGGGGACAAAATGAACATACGCCATCTGCTAAGAGCGGTGTCGATGGCAACACCAATTGTCGCCATGCTGGCCGCGACCGTGCAGGGCGCGGCGCAAGCGCAGGCAATTACGCAAACAACGGGGGTTCTCGCAGGCGGCATCGTCGAAACCGACGCTGATCATTTCACCAGCCTGCGTCTGCGCGCGGCAGGTTTGACCGAGTTCACGTCATCGCTGGAATATCGCGGCGTCGCGGCGCTGGAAACGCGTTATTCCCAATCCGGCTGGAACCGGAACGCAGCCGGTGTTTCCCTCCTGTGGCGCAGCCAGGATCGAGAGACTCTCGCTGGCATCAATGCCGAGATCGGCGCGGTCAAGGTCGCCGGTCACCTGCGGCCAATCGGCGACGTGACATGGAGCCTGCGCCCCGCGCCCCAGACGGGCATTGAGCTGCTCGCTGCGGCCGGCCTCGTCGAGACCCAATCGGCCATCAAGCAAGGCATCGGGTACACGTTCTGGGGCGCATCACTGGAACAGCAACTTGCAACGCGACTGACTGCCATCGGGCTGGTGGCCAGTCAGCAATTTACCGACGGCAATCATCGCACCCATGTTCGTGGCCGACTGATTTGGGACGTACTTCCCGAACAGGGCGTGAATCTGCAAGCGCGCTGGCGGGGATTCCGCAGCGGCCAAGACGGTGTCACTGGTGCGTACTTCGACCCCGAGCGTTATGGCCAATGGCTGCTCATGACCGGATTTCGCAAACGATTTTCAGGCTGGCTGGCCACCGGCGGTTTGGGCGCGGGACGCGAAACGATTCAAGACATCGGCACCATTACGCATCCGGCCTACCTTGCCGAGCTTCGCGCCGAGAAGTCGATTGCCGGTGACGCGCTCGTTTCGGTTCAAACCCTGTACACACGCTCGGCAGGATTCAGCAATTCGCCAGACTATTGGTTTGCTACCTTCGGCGTCAGCTTGATCGTGCCGTTCAAGTAGCCCTTTCCGATAGACAAACACAAGCATTGGCGCGGCGTTCCAGGCATATTGGAAATGCTCGTCAAATGGCGATCTGCGGAAACTTATGCTATGGGGGGGCCAGCGAATATGATAAAAAAGACCCGACCCCTGCTTTCACAATCGTGCGTGCTGCTATAAAGATAGGCTCCGGACTGTTGTGCTTTTCCCCTGACCAACCGTAAATGCCGCCTGAATATCCCTTGTGGTTGCGCCGCTGGCGATCAGCGCGCGAACAATCAAATCAAGCGAAACTGAAGGGTCGGCGGCTTCAATTTTTGCGATGCGGGATTGGCTCGATTTCATGCGCTGCGCCAGCTCAATCTGCGAAATTTTACGTTTGATGCGTGATTTCTTGACGGCGCTAACAAGGGAGAGTTTAAGTTCCACCAAACGGGCCTCCTCGTCACTCAGTTGCAGAAAATCCTTGGTGCCCCCAATTTTCCAACCAGCGGCCTGCAGACGCTTCACTTTTTCTGTATTCATGGATATGTCCTTCATTCAGGTCAATTTATAGCGCTTCAGCCGCGCCTTACAAATCTCGATCACTTCGAGTGGCGTCTAGCTGGTCGTTTTTGCAAATACTTCCAGCACCACGATTGCCGCCGAATCTACGCAATAAATAATTCGCCATGATCCTGTTCTCATCGGGGATCTTTAGTTCATGGCAGCTCTTGCCGATTGTCGGCATGGGCCGGGAGTGCGGCAACGATATATTTTCACCACGCTGCAGCCGACGCATCAATACGCCGCCTTCGACCCTCGCGCAGCTGGAAAATGGCGGCGTGTTTATTTAGCCATGCCACCCCACCACAGGTTTTTGAGCCTGAGTCATCCGTTTGAGGATATTTGAATTA
>JAJAYN010000274.1 GCA_026786225.1 Burkholderiales bacterium
CGATAAGACCCCAGACGAAGTCTTTTTGCTCAGTAAACAGCAAAGGCCCAGGTTGCAAACCCCATATCAGCAGTCCGCCAAGCAACACGGCTGCTGTCGGCGACCCGGGAATACCCAGCGTGAGCATCGGCAGCAATGCTGCCGTCCCGGCCGCATGTGCCGCAGTTTCCGGGGCGATAACACCTTCCATCTCCCCTTTGCCAAAATTTGCGCCGTTTGGCGACATGCTCTTGGCAACACCATAGCCCATGAATGACGCCGGCGTAGCCCCGCCCGGTGTGATGCCCATCCAGCAGCCAATGAGCGACGACCGTATCGAGGTCTTCCAGTATTTTGGCAACTTCTTCCAGGTATCGATGACGACACGCATCTTGATCTTGGCTTCAGCGCCTTTGAACGCAAGACCCTCTTCTATCGTCAGCAAGATTTCACCAATACCAAACAAGCCGATCACTGCGATGAGGAAATCAAACCCCTTGAGCATCTCGGTGAAGCCGAATGTCATGCGCAACTGCCCGGTGACCGTATCCAGGCCTACCGCTGCAAGCGCGAAACCCAGCATCATCGCGGTAATTGTCTTGAACGGCGAACCCTTGGACATGCCGACGAAACTGCAAAACGTGAGCAGGTAAACCGCAAAGTACTCAGGCGGTCCGAATTTCAACGCGAACTTTGCGACCAGCGGTGCGGTGAAGGTGATCATCAGCACTGCGACTAGTGCGCCTACAAATGAAGACGTAAACGCTGCTGTGAGTGCCTCACCTGCGCGGCCCTGCTGCGCCATCGGGTATCCGTCAAATGTCGTTGCAACAGACCAGGGCTCACCGGGAATATTAAACAGGATTGACGTTATCGCCCCACCAAACAACGCACCCCAGTACAGGCACGAGAGCATGATGATGGCAGACGTAGGATTCATCGAGAACGTCAGTGGCAGCAAGATGGCGACCCCGTTTGCGCCGCCCAGACCTGGCAGAACGCCGATGAGGACGCCGAGGACAATGCCAACCATCATCAACCCCAGGTTGTAAGGGGTGAGTACGACGACAAAGCCATGCATCAAACTGGTAATTTCTTCCATCATCGTCTCCTAGTTCAATCCGAGAGCCGCTTCCAACGGCCCCTTCGGCAATGGAACCTTGAACCAGACTTCAAACAGAAGGAAAAATACGACCGGCACAGCTACAGACACGCTGATCGTCATCGGCCAGGCATACTTGCCCAGCCACTTCATGAACAAAGCGATAAAGATCGTTGACGCTACATAAATCCCCAGCCCTGGAACCGGACCCGCTCCGCCAATCAAACCGACATAGATAATGGTCGGAATCATGACCGACATGATCATTTTCAGCGAAGACGCATTGACGAACGAATCGCCGGTCGTGTTTTTGAGTGCACTCCAAAAATTGATTACGCTCGAGATACACAGGATCAGGCCAATGTAAAACGGAAAATAACCCGCTTCCGGGCCGTCCGATCCCCACTTTGCACCGAGACGCCAACTGTCCCAGATGACGACAACACCCATGAGAAAAATAGCGATTGCAGTGACAGCGTCGACTATCTTTACGGACGCAGCAGACTTCTCTTCCGGTGTTTCCACAGATGCTCCTCACGAATTGGGTTAAGCCGTCTTACGCGGCATCAGGCGGGCGAGTCGGTACGCAAGCCCCGGGGAATTACACCCGGGGCAAGATAATGCTCTGCACTTACTTTTTAGCGAGGAATCCCGCTTCGGTCATCAACGAAATATGTCGTTGCTCTTCCTTGGCGACCCACTTGGCGTATTCGTCACCGGTCATCGTGGTCTGGTCAAATGCGCCCTTCTCCATGAAGTCTTTCCATTCAGGTGTTTCACGCACTTTTTTCAGCAAAGCAACAAAAAACTCGACCTGATCCTTGCTCACGCCCGGTGCCATAAAGATACCTCGGAGCATTTGATAATCAACGTCCAGTCCCTGACTTTTACAAGTTGGCACATCACCCCACGATTGCGTGGTTGTCACTTTCGCCTTGTAAGGCATCGGCTTGTCATCGAACACACAAAGCGCACGCAGCTTTCCGGCACGCCATTGCTCGACCGCTTCAATCGGATTGTTCACCGTCGAATCGATATGTTTGCCAACGAGTTGTACCGCAACTTCGCCGCCACCCTTGTAGGGAATGTAGGTAAACTTGGCACCAGTTTGCCTCTCGATGGCCACCGTAATGATCTGGTCTTCCTGCTTGGAGCCGGTACCACCCATCTTCATTTTGCCTGGGCCTGCCGCTTAGGCGGCATCGACAAACTCCTTGGCCGTCGTGTATGGCGTTTCTGCATTCACCCAAAAGATGAACTGGTCAAGCGCCATCATCTGTACGGGCGACAGGTCTTTCCAGCTAAATGGCACACCGGTAGCCAATGGCGTAGTGAAAAGATTCGAAAGCGTAATGATTATTTTGTGCGGATCGCCTTTCGCGCCCTTCACATCGAGGAATCCCTCGGCACCAGCACCACCACCTTTATTAACGACGACCATCGACTGCTTCATCAGATTGTGTTTGGTCACGACGCCCTGAATAAATCGCGCCATCTGATCTGCACCACCGCCCGTTCCTGCCGGAACGACGAATTCAACCGTTTTGGTAGGCTCCCAGGCCTGTGAAGCTGTTGCAACGCCGAGCGCCATCGTTACCGCCAACGCCAAACTCGAACCCTTGAAAAAAACGCTTTTGCCAGACATGATTTAATCCTCCGAAAAATGTATTGCTATTTTTAGTACAACGTTGCTCCCAAACTTTCCCTGATGCCACCACGACGATCATCAGGCGGTTGCTTCCGGTTTTGCGTGCCTTCCAGACAGATATTTTCCCGTTCCCACCACCAGAATCGCCCCGGCGGCGGCAGAAATGTACTCAAACCAATGCGGGAACTGCGAAGTAAATGGCTTGATGACTTTTTCGTCCCAGGCCATTTCTCCAGCGACCCAGCCAACCAACGCAGCACCGACGGTTATGACGACAGGATATTTCTCCATCACCTTGATCAGGATCGTGCTCGCATAAATTATCAGCGGAATGCTGATGGCCAATCCGATGATGACGAGCAACCAGTCCCCCTTGGCGGCAGCTGCAACTGCAATAACGTTGTCCAGACTCATGACCAAATCCGCGATCAGGATTGTCTTTATTGCCTCAAGTATGGTGCCGTGGCTCTTGATCCCGCCATCGACATCACCATTGTCGTGCAGAAGCTTCACGCCAATCCAGACAAGCAATACGGACCCAACCAGTTTTAGCCACTCAAACTGCAACAGAGCCACCGCAAAAAAAGTCAGCCCAATACGCATGATGATCGCGGCCGCACTACCCCAGAAAATGGCGCGCTTTTGTTGATCAGGCGGCAAACTCCGTGCCGCGAGCGCAATGACTACGGCGTTGTCCCCAGAAAGAATAATATTTACGCCGATGATCTTGAGCAGTGCGGTCCAAAATAGCGGGGTCAGGATGTCCATGAGTTCAATTGTTGGTATGGGTTAGCGATGAGCCATGCAACCGGCTCGGCGAGGCTATAGAATAAGTCATTCGTACTTCGGTGATAAACATTACTGCTTTATGCACAAAATTTCTTTTCCTGCCGCCGCTGACCTGCAACTTGATGCCCCACGTCGCGTGCATCGTTTTTACGCTGCACTCCTTGCGCTTTCATTGATGCTAGGCAAGATTGTTCCAGCGCAAGCGCAGGTCCCACCTGCATCACCGTCCACCAGCAGTGTCACCACTGCAAATATCACTCCCCGTCTGTCCGCAGCCGACAGGGATGTGCTCGCCGCGCGAGCCGCGTTCGAAAGACGTGATCTCAAAGCCCTCGCCGCGGCGAGAGACCGGCTGCGCAATGCGGAAGGTCAGACGCATCAACTCTCCTTATATGCGCAATATTGGTGGCTATCGGCGAGCCTGGCTCAAGCCGGCGCGTTCGCCGTGGGCAATGCCAATGAGATACGCGCCTTCCTTGCTGCAAACCCGAATTCAGTCGTCGGCGAAAGCCTGCGGCGCGACTGGCTCAAGATTCTCGGCAAGCTCGAACAGTGGGATTTGTTCTCGGCGGAGATTGCATTGCTGACTAGTGAGGATGCAGAAATCACCTGCCATCAATGGCGGCATCGCTTAGGGCGTGATGAACGCGATGCGTTGACAGAAGCAAAAGCCTTCTGGAATGCGGCACGCACTGCGCCTGGCGCCTGCGACGAGGTATTTGCGCGGCTGATGACGCGCAAAGTGATTTCAATTGACGAAGCGTGGCTGCGGATTCGCACGCTGCTCGAAAACAACCAGCTAGCCGACGCCCGCAAGAGCGCAGCACTTATTCCCGGCATCTCGGCGAACTTTGAGAGAACCACCGCCGTGATCGGCCAAAATCCAGCGCAGTTTCTGCAAAGCGAGAAATTGTTGCCAGCCTCGCGCACTTCAGTAGAGTTGTTTTTGTATGCCGTAACCCGCCTCGCGCGCACCGATTCAGATCGCGCCGCAACGCTGCTTGAGGCTCATGGCAAAAAACTGCCTGCAGACGAACTGGCATACGCATGGGCGCAAGTAGGGTTGTACGGCGGCATGCAACACGACATCGGTACGCTTGCTTGGTTCGAACGCGCCGGGACCTTCCGTCTTACCGATACCCAGGCCGGTTGGAAAGCGCGCGCAGCGATGCGTGCCCACGACTGGCCCACTGTGCGTGCGGCCATCAATGCCATGTCCGAGCTTGAACGCCGCGACGCCGCCTGGCGCTACTGGCTTTCTCGTGCCTCGCAGCAAACGGGGGACTTGAACGCGGCGCGCACCCTTCGAGAGACGCTTGCAAAGGAAAATTCGTTCTACGGCGTACTGTCGGCGGAAGAACTGGGCATGCAATTGACGCCGAACTGGCTGGGATGGAAACCGTCGCGCGCGGAGATTGACACCGTTATGCAGCGGCCTGCGATCAAGCGGGCGCTGGCGTTCTATGCCCTTGAACTCAAGACTGAAGGTTTGCGCGAATGGCTTTACGGTATCCGCAACATGGACGACCAGGAATTGCTTGCGGCGGCAGAGGCGGCACGTATGGCCAACGTTCCAGATCGCGCCATCAACACGGCTGAAAAAACGCTGGCCGTGCACGATTTCAAACAACGCTTTCCAACGCCACATCAAACAGATCTCACGCTTCAGGCGCGGGCGCAGGGCCTGGATGAAGCGTGGGTATATGGTTTGATCAGGCAGGAAAGCAGATTCATGGCTGATGCCAAGTCTCGTGCCGGCGCGATGGGCCTGATGCAACTGATGCCGGCGACGGCGACCTGGGCCGCAAAAAAAGTCAGCATGAATCATTTTTCGCTCACCAAAGTAAATGACGTACCAATCAATCTGAATCTCGGTTCGTTCTACCTCCGGCACGTACTCGATGACCTCGGCCACCCGGTACTGGCGACGGCAGGCTACAACGCCGGGCCGGGCCGGGCACGGCGCTGGCGCGCAACCCAGGCGCTGGAGGGTGCCATTTACGCTGAGTCGATTCCATTTACAGAGACGCGTGACTATGTGAAAAAGGTCATGGTCAACGCCTGGTTCTACGCACATCAGGCGGGCGTCACCACGCGTCGGCTGAAGGAAATGATGGGTACCGTGCCGGGAAGCAGTGAAGGTGGGACCGGGGTCAGCAGCCTCGCCAGCGTGGCCTTGAAACACAAGGCGCAATAAGCTCACGCCCGGCGATGCCAATCACACGACGAACTGGAACACAGAATGAACATCAGAAAAGTGCTGCTACTGGGTGGCGGCGGCTTCATTGGCGCTTCCGTCGCTGAGCAATTATCGAGGCAGGAAATCTTCGTGACCGTTCCGACACGGCTACGCGAACGGGGAAAGCATTTGTTTTTGTTACCGACGGTGGACGTCATTGAGGCGGACATTTTTGATGTCGCGCAGCTGGAAGAATTGGTTCGCCGCCACGACGCAGTTATCAATTTGACCGGAATTCTTCACGGCGATTTTGAACGCGTGCATGTAGCGCTGCCCAAACTGGTGGCGGAAGCCTGTGCAAAAACCGGTACGACGCGCCTGATCTGCATGAGCGCACTCAATGCCGACGTCAATGGGCCCAGTGA